>JAABRS010000129.1 GCA_011390775.1 Clostridia bacterium
CTCTAACTTACTCGGACCCCTACTACTCTCAATAATTTCCTCAGTGAATTCATCAACATTATCACCTAATTCATCTCTTAGGGTGGTACCTCTAAGCTTCATTTCCTGAGCCATACCGATTAAGTCTCTCTTAACAATCTGCATATCATAGCTGTTCATAATGAACATATTCATTTTGTCGGTAATATTTCTTATTAGACCAAGATCATCAAGCATAATTTTACGAGATTCTTTATTATTTTCTTTTTTTAGTTCTTTAATTATGTTCATTTTACTTCCTCCATTATCCTATCTACAGAATTCCTAACATCTCTCCATATTTTTAAAAATTCATCTAAATAATCTTCTCCTAAGGATGTTAGGTAGTAGTGTTTTCTTTTAGGTCCCAAAGGAGATTCTTTATACTTTGCTGTAATAAGATTTTTTCTCTCCAGGCGTACTAAAAGAGGATATATGGTGCCTTCTTTAGCATCAGTAAATCCATATTCCTTTAATTTAGAGACAATATCATAACCATATGTTTCGTTTTTGCTTATTATTTTTATTATACAACCTTCTAAAGTTCCCCTCATCATTTGTGAAGGATCTACCATAAAAAACACCTACCTTGTGCTACATAATAGCAACTACATTGTACCACATAGTAGGTAGACGGTCAATAAAAAACCGAGGTTTTATCCTCGGTTTACTCAACTAATATACTGTGATTTTCTTTTTCTACAACTTCACCTATTAATGCATAAGGGGTAGGACTGTCTTTTAATTCATTCAAAAGATCTTGAGCTTTGTCTTTATCAACTGAGATTAAAAGTCCTCCAGATGTTTGGGGATCGTACATACAGTCGGCTAATTCTTGGGGAACTTCTGCTGAAAAGCTTACAAAATTCTTTATGTGATTCATATTATTGTAAGCTCCACCAGGGATAATACCCATTTTTGCTAAAGAAAGAGCCTCTTCTATTATTGGGATAGATTTAGACTTAAGCTTGATAGTTACCTTGCTGCCTACAGCCATTTCGTAAGCATGGCCTAATAAGCCGAAGCCGGTTACATCAGTGCAGCTGTTTACTCCTATCTTCATCATTGCATCTTTAGCAAATTTATTTAAAGTGGACATGGTTTTGACAGCTTCATTGTAGCTTTTTTCACCTACCATGCCGGATTTTATTCCAGTATTAATAACTCCCAAGCCTATAGGCTTGGTAAGGATTAACACATCTCCTACTTTAGCATTGCAATTTGTTACAACATCAGATGGATGCATAAATCCGGTAACAGATAATCCAAACTTTGGTTCTTTATCATCTACAGTATGACCACCTACTACTAAAGCTCCTGCTTCTTTAACCTTATCGTGACCACCTTTTAGGATAGCTTTTATACTTTCCTTAGGTATATCATCGGAAAAGCATGTAATATTTAATGCAAGCCTTGGATCAGCACCCATAGCATAAATATCGCTTAGAGAATTTGCCGCAGCAATCTGTCCATATACATAAGGATCATCAACCACTGGGGTAAAAAAGTCTAAAGTTTGAACAATAGCTATATCTTCAGTAATTTTATATACTGAAGCATCATCTGAAGTTTCTATACCAACGAGCAGATTTTCGTCGGTATCTTGTGTTAAATGACACAAAACTTGTGCCAGGACATCAGGTCCTATTTTAGCAGCTCATCCTGAGCTTTTAGTCATTTGAGTTAGTCTTATCTGTTCTAAATTCATTTTTCCTCCATTTATATCTCGATACCCTTCCAGTTAGCTAAGAATTTTCTAAAAGCTTCTACCACAGGGGAAAGAGTTCTATTTTTATGATAAACGAAATAAAAATTTCGTTTTAAATCTAAATCTTTAAGTTCATAGGTTTTAATTAATCCTAAATCTATTTCATTTTTTACAGCTATTTTAGAAATTAGACTTATACCTAAATCCAGTTCAATCATTTTTTTAATCATTTCATTGCTGTCGATTAAAGAAACAATGTTTAAGTTAGAAGTATCAATACCTTTTTTTGAAAGACATTCGTCAATTAAAAACCTGGTACCGGAGCCTTCCTTTCTAAGTATAAGTTTCTGTGAAAGAAGTATTTTAAAATCAAGCTTCTCATCAACAGGCCAAGGATAGTTCTTGTTATCAGTAACAGCTAAAATAAGTTCATCTTGGTAAAAATCTATGTAGTCAAGAACATCTGAAGGATATTTTGCACCTACTATACCGAAGTTGTTTTTTCCTTTTATTATATCCTCGACTACATCCTTTGAATTCTTATGAATCACATTAAAAGAAACATTAGGATGTTTGTCTGTGAATTCCTTAATAATATAGGGCAGAATATACTGTTCTGGTATAGAACTGGCACTTATTTCAATTTCACCCTCTATTTTGCCAGATCTTCTTATTAGGTCATATTTTGCCTTATCTCTGGTGTTGATTAATTCGACAGCATACTTATAAAAAGATTCTCCAGAATCCGTTAGGGTAATAGTTTTGCTTTTTCTATCTAATAGAGTTGTTTTTAATTCTTTTTCCAAGTTTTGTATATTGTTGCTCACGGTTGGCTGAGTTAAAAAAAGTTCTTTTGCAGCCTTAGAAAAACTTTTGTGCTTTACTACACATAAAAATGTTTCGATTTGATTAAATTCCAAAATATTACCTTCCTTATTAATTATTTATTAATAATGGTATTTATAGAGTTTACTGTATATTCGATTTCCTCTAGTGTATTAAAGTGACTTATACCAAACCTTACTGTGCCTCTCGGAAATGTACCTAAGGTCTTATGAGCAGACGGGGCACAGTGCATGCCGCATCTTGTCATAATGCCGAAATTTTTGCTCAACTCATGGGATATAATACCGTTATCATTATTTGTAAAATCTAAAGACAGTATTCCTGTTCTTTTATCAAGGGTTTTCTTTCCTATAATTTCAATGTTTTTAATATTATATATATCTTGAATAAATTTATCAAGAAGCTTAAGTTCTTTCTCTCTTATACTAACTAAACCTTCTTTCAAAATATATTTTAAAGATGTATTTAGGCCGTAAATTCCAGGAATATTTAAAGTGCCTGCTTCGAACTTATCCGGCATGTAGTCCGGTTGGACTTCAGTATCAGATAGACTTCCAGTACCACCTTCAATAAAAGTATTCATTTCATCTACTATAGAATCATTTATTACAAATCCTCCTATACCTTGTGGGCCTAAAAGACTTTTATGACCGGTAAATCCTAATGCATCAGCACTTAACTTATTAAAATCAATGTCTAAAAAACCTGCTGTTTGAGCGCTATCTATAATGAAATAAATTCCTTTTTCTTTACATATTTTACCAACATTTTCTAAATCTAATATGGTACCGCATACGTTGGAAGCATGGGTCATGACAACGGCTTTAGTATTCGGCTTAAGGGAATTTTCAAAATCCTTAATATCCAGTTCTCCTAGATTACTACACTTTACTTTGGTGTATTCAATATTTTCACCTAAAGCATTTAAAGGTCGCATAACTGCATTGTGCTCCATAGAAGATACTACAACATGATCTCCACCTTTCAGCAGACCTTTAATGAGGACATTAAGACTTTCAGTAACATTTTTAGTAAATATTACATTTTCCGGTTTGTTAAAATTAAACAACTGGCAAATAAGTTCTCTTGTTTCATACAGTGTGTTTTCAGCTTCATATGAAGCACTGTAGGCACCTCTATTAACATTTGTTCCTACATTTAAAATATAGTCGGACATACTTTGGGCTACCCCTGGGGCTTTAGGAAAAGAGGTAGCACCGTTATCTAAATATACATAATTCATAAAAGCTCCTTTTTAGAATTTAATCTATAATATGTTAATAAATTAATTATAGTAGTTTAATTGTTATTTAACAACAAGTATAGGTATTTCTTATTATTCAAAGTCCAACTATTAATACTAGCTATTGTACTTTAAAATGGCAAATTGTTAAACTAATAACATAATTATTAAATCATAGGAGGAAGTATAATGGAAGGGAAGAAAGGAATAATATTTACAGGAGGAATTATAGGAATAATATCAGTACTACTTGTTTATTTTGGAAATCCTGCAAATATGGGTTACTGTATAGCCTGTTTCTTAAGAGATATAGCTGGAGGCATGGGTATACATAGAGCAGGAGTTGTACAGTATATTAGACCGGAGATAATAGGATTAGTATTAGGAGCATTTTTAATATCTTTTAAAAACAAAGAATTTGAAGCAAAGGGAGGTTCATCGCCCTTTACAAGATTTATGCTTGGAATAGTTGTGATGATTGGAGCTCTTATATTTTTAGGATGTCCTCTAAGAATGGTACTAAGACTTGGTGGAGGAGACCTTAACGCTTTATTTGGTATAGCCGGATTTATAGCTGGAATCTTTGTAGGGGTACAGTTTTTAAATAAAGGATTTAATCTTAAAAGAAATTACAAGATGCCAAAACTGGAAGGTTATATATTCCCAGCAGTAAATATTGGATGGTTAATTCTTCTTATTGCAGCACCTGCTTTTATATTTTTTAGTGCAGAGGGTCCTGGATCTATGGCGGCACCAATTCTAATATCACTAGCAGCTGGACTTATAGTTGGAGCCTTAGCTCAAAGAACTAGGTTATGTATGGTTGGCGGTACAAGAGATATGATTCTCTTTAGAGATAAATATCTACTACTTGGTTTCATATCAATTATAGTATTTAGTTTTATAGGAAATTTAATTTTTGGATTCTTTAATCTTGGATTTGAAGGACAGCCTATAGCACATACTGACGGACTTTGGAACTTTTTAGGAATGTCCCTTGTAGGATGGGGTTCAGTACTTTTAGGAGGATGCCCACTAAGACAGCTTATTTTATCAGGTGAAGGAAATACAGATTCTGTAGTTTCAGTAATGGGTCTTTTAGTTGGAGCAGGTATTGCTCATAACTTTGGACTTGCAGCAAGCCCAGCAGGAGTACCTTTAAACGGAAAAATTGCAGCAATTATTTGCTTTCTATTTTTAGGAGCTGTGTCATATTTTAATTCGGATGATTTAGCAAAAAATTAAGATAAATGAGGAGATGATTTTATGAAAAAAATAGATACAAGAGGGATGAGCTGTCCACAACCTGTACTTATGACAAAAAATGCATTGGATAAAAATCCAGAAGGTGTAGATATTATAGTGGATAACAATACGGCTAAAGGAAATGTAGAAAGATTTTTAAAAAACGCAGGATTTAAGGCTTCAATCAAAGAAGACGACAAAGATTTTATTATAGAGGCTAGAAAATAATATGGAATATACAGTGCTTTTCTTTACTCACTCAGGAGCAATAAAATTTGACAGAAAGTGTAAGAAAAATAACATTGACTGCGAATTGATGCCTGTACCTAGAAGTTTAAGCTCCAACTGCAGTATTAGCGCAAAGATCAATTATGATGATGAAATAGAAAAATTAATTGATGATGAAATCGAAAAAATATTTTTTACTGATAATATTGATATTAAACTTATCTATGAAGGAGAATAGCTGTAACTAAGAATATTTATAAACGCTCTTATTTATGTGATATAATCCCATCTTTGACAGTTGTAGAACATAAAAAGTCCTAAACCTAAGTACTAATAAAGGTTTCAGGACTTTTACTATGTATTGGAAAGTGCGTACTTTTTTAATTTTTAGTTTGTTTAAAAATATTTTTCAGATGTTTTTTATTAAGGATTTGATAATCTGTTCTAAAGCCAAAAGTTTCATGTAAATCATCGGTGAAATCATTCCTAGTGTAAGTAGGAACAAAGC
>JAABRS010000130.1 GCA_011390775.1 Clostridia bacterium
TTTGCGGGCAATAGCAAACCTATAGAAGATATTAAACAATATACAGCTCAAGGAATGAGAGCTAAAATGATATCCGAAGGAGTAGATAGAGATGAAGATGGAGTATCACTGCTTCCATTCTCAATGGATAAATATTCTAAATTCTTATTAGGCTTCTTCATTCTTCAATATGTAGTATTGGTATTAATTAATTTATAATATAAAAAACAAAAAAATGGAGGTAACATCTAAATGGGAAAATTAAAATTAGGAAAAAGAGATTCAGTATGGTTCCAAGAAAATTCTGGTAAAGTTAATGTAGAATATGCAAAAAACGAGTGTGATGTAGCAATTTTGCCAATAGGTGCAATTGAGCAGCATGGTCCTCATTGCCCTTGCGGGTCTGACACTTTTAATGCAATAGGCATTGCTGAGAAAGTTGGAGAAAAAACAGGAGCAATGGTATTACCAAGTCCAATGTATGGTTCGCATCCATATATGCACTGGGGAATGAAAGGTACAATACCTTTAAAGTATGAAACACATATAGCTATGCTAGAAGATATAGTTAGAGGAGCAGCTGTATCAGGGTACAACAAATTCATAATCATATCAGCTCACGGACAAGTTGCCGCAACAATTGTAGCTGTTAATAAGTTAGGCTTAGAAGGATATTTCACATTATCATCAACATGGTATGACTTTTTAAGAGATGATAAAAATGTACTTGAAGATTATATGTGGCATGCTGATGAAGCAGAAACATCTTTAGCTTTACATCTGTATCCTGATCTAGTAGATATGGACCTTGCAGTAAAAGATGGAGGTAGCCCGATAATAGATTCTAAATGGAAAATAGCACCAGGACAAGCAACTAAATCTGGTTCTATGTACCACTTCGAAGGCACATTTGCTCTAATGGAAAAAGACGATGTAGAAAAAGGAGTAATAGGAGATCCAGAAAAGGCTTCTGCTGAAAAAGGTGAAAAACTTGTATCAACTGTAGTAGGACATTACTGTGATTTAATTGAAGAAATAAAAGGAAAATATCCTTGTGGTATAAATCCATTAGGATTTAGAAATCCAGATAGTTATGCAGGAACACCTGATATAAAATATGATAAAGATCATGATGAAAAAGGAAGATTACTTTAATTAATTAGAATTACAAAATATAGCGATACATTAAGTTGTATCGCTATATTTTTTATAGTAAAAATCAAATAAATAATATTTGCTTAGTCTAAAATGTAATACTTTGAAAAAATTATAAAAAAATGATGCAACTGTGCATATAAATATGTATGATACCATCGCTTTATATATATAATAATTTATTCAATTTCCAAATTAACTTGAAATAATCATTATTAAACAGATATTTAGTTAAAACAAAGATATATTTAAGTATTTAAGGCGAAAAAGTGAGTAAATAAATAAAAATTTGGGTTTTATAATCTGGCATAGAAATTGCTAGTTATGTAGGTAAGTAAAATAGTTAAAAATAGAAAGGAGAATTATTATGGGACTAATGACAGGAAAAGAATATATAGAAAGTATAAGAAAATTAGATTTAAACGTTTATATGTTAGGAGAAAAAATAGAAAATGTTGTGGATGATCCAATCTTAAGACCATCATTGAATTCTGTTAAAGCAACCTATGAATTAGCCGAAAAACCTGAATATGAAGATTTAATGACAACAAAATCAATATTAACAGGAAATAAAATAAATCGATTCACACATCTTCATAAAAACACAGATGACTTAATTAAGAAAGTTAAAATGCAGAGGTTGCTTGGACAAAACACTGCATCTTGCTTTCAGAGATGTGTAGGAATGGATTCATTTAATTCCTTATTTAGTACAACTTATGAAATTGATCAAAAGCATAATACTAAGTACCACGAAAACTTTAAAAGTTTTATGGAATATGTTCAAGAAAAAGACTTAACTGTAGATGGTGCAATGACTGATCCAAAAGGGGATAGAAGTTTACCGCCAAACAAGCAAGAAGATAAAGATTTGTTCTTAAGAGTTGTGGAAAGAAGAAAAGATGGAGTTGTAATAAGAGGAGCTAAGGTTCATCAAACTGGTATAACGAATTCTCATGAAGTTCTTGTAATGCCAACTATAGCTATGAGAGAAGATGATAAAGATTATGCAATATCTTTTGCTGTACCTACAGATTCAGATGGTATAACAATAATTGTAGGAAGACAATCTTGTGATACGAGGAAAAGAGAAAAAAACGCTGATATAGATGTAGGAAACAGAAATTACGGTGGAACTGAAGCATTAGTTATATTTGAAGATGTGTTTGTACCAAATGACAGAATATTTTTGAACGGCGAAACTGAATTTGCAGGAATGCTAATTGAAAGATTTGCTGGATATCATAGACAAAGTTATGGTGGTTGCAAAGTTGGAGTAGGAGATGTATTAATAGGCTCAGCAGCTCTTATAACTGAGTATAATGGGATTACTAAAGCTTCCCATATAAAAGATAAGCTAATAGAGATGTGCCACCTAAATGAAACATTATATGCTTGTGGTATTGCTTGTTCAGCTGAAGGATATCAAACAAAAGCAGGAAACTATCAAATAGATCTACTCTTGGCGAATGTTTGCAAGCAAAATGTAACAAGATTTCCTTATGAAATAGCTAGGTTAGCAGAAGATATAGCCGGTGGTTTAATGGTAACTTTGCCGTCACAAAAAGATTATGAAAACCCAGTAACAGGAAAATATATGGAAAAATATTTAAAGGGTGCAAATGGAGTGCCGGCTATAAAAAGGATGAAAGTATTTAGACTTATTGAAAATCTAACTTTAGGAACTGCAGCAGTAGGCTATAGAACAGAATCAATGCACGGAGCTGGATCACCACAGGCTCAGAGAATAATGATAGGAAGACAAGCTAATATTGAGCAAAAAAAAGAGCTGGCTAAAGCTATAGCTAACATTGAAGACTAATTATTAATATATGGGTGGTATAAATGATTAAGAAAAAAATTAATAAAGTAATTGATAAAAAAATAAGGCCTTACTTAGCAAAACATGGTGGGGATTTAGAAGTGATTGATGTTAAAAACGGGGTTTTAGAAATAAATTTATTAGGACAGTGCAAACATTGTTTATCTTCTGACGATACCGTTAAAGAAGTCATCGAAGCCGCTTTAATTAAGGAAATACCAGAAATAAAAAAGGTGAAAGTAGAAAATCAAATCAACGAAGATTTGTTAAATGAAGCAAGAAAAATATTATATAAATAGAAGAGGTGGTTATTTTTAAAGTAGGTATTAAATATTGCGGAGGATGTAATCCAAGCTACGATAGAGTAAAAATGCTAAATCAAATTAAAGAAAATTTTAGCTTTGAATTTCATTATGCTAAACCTGGAATTAAATATGATGTTTTAATTATTATAAACGGATGCAAAAGTAATTGTGCAAACTATGAGAATTTAGATTATAAGCATAAAATAATAATTAGAAGTGAAAAGGATTATGGAAAAGCAGTAGAGTTATTGAATGAAATAAATAAAAAGAAGTGAAACTTCTAAATATATAAGGGTTAAATATTATTAGAGGAGGTTAAGCATGGGAAAAGTTATCTTAGAAAAAGAAAATCATATAGGGATTTTAAAGTTAAACAATCCAAAAGTACTAAACGCACTTAATGTAGAATTCATAAGAGAAATAGATAATGCGTTAAATGAAGTAGAGAAAGATTCCAGCATATATGTACTAATAATTATAGGAGTCGGGAAGGCCTTCATAGCAGGAGCTGACATTAAAGAAATGTTGCCATTAACAGCTGCTGAAACTTTAAAATGGGGTCAACAAGGTAGTGATTTAAACACAAAAATTGAAAACTTAAAAATACCTGTCATAGCAGCACTAAATGGGTTTACATTAGGCGGTGGCTGTGAGTTAGCAATGTCTTGCGATATAAGAATAGCATCTGAAAAAGCTAAATTTGGACAACCCGAGGTAGGACTTGGAATAACTCCAGGTGCTGGTGGAACTCAGAGACTGCCAAGAATAGTAGGTCTAGGAAAAGCTAAAGAGCTTCTATATACGGGAAAAATCATAAATGCACAAGAAGCTCTAAGTATAAATTTGGTTAATAAAATTGTTTCACATGATGATTTATTAAAAGAATCTATCAACATGGCTGAGGAAATAGCAAATAATGCTCAAATAGCAGTACAACAAACAAAACGTGCTGTAAATAAGGGTGTAGAAACTGATATTAATACGGGAATTTCATATGAATTGCAAGCTTTCAGTTTATGTAATTCAACAAAAGATAAAGAAATTGGTATGAAAGCCTTTATAAACAAAGATAAAAAAAAGAAATTTGAATATAGATAAGATTCATTATCATATATATTCTTTAATTGAATCTAAAATTAAATCATAACACAGGAGGATAATAAAGGTGCGAAAAAAACTAATATTAACAGCAAAAGAAGCAATTGATTTAATTAATGATGGAGAAAGTGTTGCAACTGGAGGATTTGTAAGTAGTTGTTGTCCCGAAGCTTTAACAAGCGCATTAGAAAAAAAATATATAGAAGAAGGTTATCCTAAAGATCTAACTTTAATATTTGCTGCAGGCCAAGGTAAAAGAAATGGTAAAGGGAATGATCATTTTGCTCACGAAGGTATGGTAAAAAGAGCTATTGGAGGGCATTGGGATAGAGGTCCTGAATTAGGTTCTATGGCTATAGAGGGTAAAATAGAGGCCTACAATCTTCCCCAAGGGGTTATATCCCATTTATTTAGAGATATAGCAGCAAAAAAAATTGGTACTCTTACTCATGTTGGATTAAATACTTTTGTTGATCCTAGAAATGGTGGAGGTAAGTTGAATTCTATAACTAAAGAAGATTTGGTTAAACTAGTAAATATAGACGGAAAAGAACGTCTTCTGTATAAAACATTTCCTATTGATGTTTGTTTAATAAAAGGAACTTATGCTGATGAATCCGGAAACATTACTATGGAAAAAGAAATTGGAACATTAGACTCTACTGCTATGGCTCAAGCCTGTAAAAACAGCGGGGGAAAAGTTATAGTTCAGGTTGAAAAAATAGTTAAAAACAAAACATTAGATCCAAAATTAGTTAAAATTCCCGGAATAAATGTAGATGCATTAGTAATTGGGAACAAAGAAGAGAGTTTACAATGTTTAGGATATGATTATGATCCATCATTAACAGGAGAAATAAAGGAAACATTTAACAATAAAAAAGAAGTGCCGCTAAATGCTAAAAAAGTTATAGCTCGAAGAGCTGCTATGGAACTAGAAAAAGATGTTGTTGTTAACTTAGGAGTAGGAGTTCCGGAATTAATATCATCAATAGCAGCTGAAGAAGGAATAGAAGATTATATGACATTAACAGTAGAAGCAGGTGCTGTTGGTGGTATGCCTTTATCTGGAGCTCAATTTGGAGCTTCTGCAAATGCAGACAGTATTCTAGATCAAAATGTTATGTTTGATTTTTATGATGGTGGCGGTATAGATATAGCTTTTTTAGGAATGGCTCAAGTTGATTTAGTAGGCAATATAAATGTTAGTAAATTTGGGAAAAGGCTTGCTGGATGTGGTGGATTTATTAATATCACACAAAATGCAAAGAAAGTAATATTTTGCGGTACATTTACAGCTAGTGGCTTAGAAACAGAAATTAAAGATGGAGAATTAAAAATTATAACTGAAGGAAGAAAAAATAAATTTGTTGAAGAAGTAGAACAAATTACATTTAGTGGAGAATATGCTAATAAAATAAGGCAACCGGTTA
>JAABRS010000131.1 GCA_011390775.1 Clostridia bacterium
CTTATAAACATAGTATCTCATACTTATGAGCTGAGTCCAATAGGAAATTTAGAATTTTTAAAAAATATCTATTTGTTATTTACAGGAGCTTTTTCATTTGTTTTTTTATCAGCTTTTAAAATAGCTCTACCGATAATTTTAATGATATTTATTGCTGATGTTGTATTATTAGTTTTAATCAAATTTATGCCTCAGATGAATATATTTGTAATAGGTATCCCCATGAAAATCATCGTTGGTATATTTTCTTTGTTTTATATAATTGAACCTTTTACAGATTTTTTAGATCCTTATTTTAATTCTATGTACGACAATATTTGGCAAATTTTTATGTAGGTGATATAAATGCCAGGCGAAAAAACGGAAAAACCCACCCCCAAGAAAAAGCGAGATGCCAGAAAAGAAGGTAATGTATTTAAAAGTATGGAAATTAACAATAGTATTTCAATACTTGTCTCACTTATACTTCTTTCCCTCTTAGGGCCGGAAATGATTAAAAACTCAAAAGAATTATTTGTATATTTTCTTACCAATGGTATGGATATATTTATGGATGTCAACCAAAGTTCATTGAGTATGATGATGAATGTAACGGGCCAAAAGTTTTTCCTAATAACCGGTCCCATGGTTTTAATACTAATGGTAACAGGTATGAGTGCTAACTTTGTTCAAGTTGGATTTTTGTTTGTTCCTAAAACCGTAGTACCGAAGTTAGATAAAATAAATCCTATTAGCGGATTCAAAAAAATGATTTCTTTGAAAACCTTAATCAATTTAATAAAATCAATTTTAAAGGTTTTAGTAGTTGCGGTTTTAGCTTATAATTCTATAATAGTTTTAGCTAAAAAAATGGGAAGTGCCATGAATTACGAAGTTAACTATGCTCTTAGCCAAGGTGTTGAGGATATGGGAGCTCTAGCTATAAAACTTCTTATAGCTATGATTGGTATATCAATAATCGACTATATAGCCAGCTGGTTTGAGCATCAAAAGAAATTAAAAATGGATAAGCAAGAAGTTAAAGACGAACAAAAAAACACTGATGGTAATCCTCAAATAAAATCAAGGATTAAAAATCTTCAAAGACAAATGGCTAATTCTAGAATGATGCAAAGCATACCTGATGCAGATGTTATTATAACCAACCCTACTCATTATGCTGTGGCAATAAAATATGATAAATCAAAGGGTAATGCTCCTGTAGTTCTTGCTAAGGGTGTTGATTTAATAGCTCAAAAAATTAAAGAAATAGCTAGAGAAAATGATGTGGGTATTGTTGAAAACAAGCAGCTTGCAAGAGCTTTATACAGCAGCACAAAAATAGGAGATGAAATTCCTCAGCATCTATTCCAAGGTGTAGCAGAAATATTAGCTTATATATATTCTCTTAAAAACAAGAAAGGCGGATATTAATGGGAAAAATGGATGATTTATTCAAAGACAGAAGAAAAAGGCAAAGCAAGTTTTTTAAATTTGCTAAGTTAGTAAGTTATATCAATGTTTTAATTGGTATTAGTCTGTTTTTTATAGTGGATTCCTGGATGCCGGAAGGAGAAACTTTTTTCGATAGACTTCATAATGTCGCAAGAGAAGATGTATGGGAGTTTGATAATATAACACTTTTTATAGTTTTTTTAAGTATTATGTTTTTTTCTTCTTCTATAGCATTACTGCTGAGTATTAAACATTTAAAAAGAAAAAATGACAGAGTAAATGGACTTTTGGTGGTAGAATTTATTTTTTCATGGGTTGTAATTATACTTTATTTTAGTTTATAATTGTATTTAATACATAATTTAAAAGGTGGATTTATGAAATCAACAGTAAAAAATATAGACTTATATGATAATAGTATTTTAATTAAAAAGGGCTCTTTAGAAAACGGTTTGGAAAATGTTGCAAGATATTTAGATTTAGAACCGGAAAAAAGTGTTTTTTTGCATTCAACTGTTGTAAATGATGATGTGATAGGAAGGAAGCTTTTCTACAAACCATCTTTTGCTCATTCACAAATACTCTCTATTCTTCCAAGAGAAACTTCTTATCCAAAAGGAGTATGTCTTTATGTAAATAAGAATCTTAGAGATTATTTATCTACTGTTGGTTTAGCTCCAAAAGATAATTATTATTATATAGACAAATATCCTTCTAAAGAAATATATCCCTATTTTTCAGTATCTGGTTATTTCAAGGAGCATCTGAAGTATTTAACTGTAAGGGAATTGAAATTATTAAAAAATTCAACTATTGTATCTTCTTTTATCAGTAAAGATGATGAATTTACAGCTGATTTATTAGATGGTCAGTTAATTATGGATTTAAAGGATCAGATGAAGTTCAATTCAAAATACTACTTAAGAAAACTCTCTGAAAGTTACCAATTTTCAGTACCTTTAGGGGTTGCCTTTAAAGGATTAAACTCTTTAAAGCATTCATTTGAAAAGCTTAAAAATATTTTAAATAAATCAAACTGCCAAGTTGAAAATTCCAAAATTTGGTGTAAGTTTCAATCTCAAACAAGTGGTAACGGTAGTTATTGTTTTACAGGACTTTCTTTGGAATCTTTTCAAAACACTCGTAATCACATTGTTGAATTTTGCAAAAAAATAAATATCAACCAAGTAGATATGCAAAATAAAGTGCCTTTAATTTTGGAAATAGATGTAAATTCTATGAATGATGAAATTCAAATTGCCAATATAGGCGTGGAAGCTGTAATAAGCGGCAGTAGTATTACTTTAGTAGGATGTGTTTCCCAGAATAGTAAGAAGGGAAAGTACATAGGTAGTATAATAGATAAACAAACAAAGGATTATACTGTGTATGCTGAAGAAGCTGCTGTTCCTTTTTTAAAAGCTATTCAAAAGGAAGGCTATAGGGGCTTTATGACTATAGATGTACTCATTACAAAATCTTTAAAATCTGGACTTATCAAAGGGTATAACATAGATCCTAATGCCAGATTTACAGCTGGTACTCCTTTATTATCCCTGCTGCAGTACAGTGAAAAAATGTCTGAAAAAGAACTTTTCGGTTTTTCATATTCTAATGCTGTTAAGGATTCTGAAAATTTATTTGATAGAGTAAAGTACTACTGTGGTGATGATTTGTATTTAGGAGAAAAGTCAAATTATATGGGTATTATTCCTATAATTTTAAACGATGTAAATTATTTTGAGGATAATAAAAGATACCTTCGTACTGTTGTAATCAGTGAAAGTATCTCAAAAGCTGAAACTATGTATTTTAACTTTAAGAAAAAAATCTTGAAAGATTTAGAGGTTTAACCAAATTTAATAATTTTACCTTTTTCTTCTCTATAATCTTCTGCTTCATAATTCTTTGAAACTTCAATAAATATTTCTACAATCTCGGGATCATATAAGGTTCCCGAGCATTTTTTTATCTCTTCTACTGCTTCTTTTTTGCCTTTTACAATGTTGTAGGTTCTTGAACTTGTCATAGCATCATAGGAATCTACAATTCTTATTATTCTAGCAACCATTGGAATGTCTTCACCAGACAAGCCTTCAGGGTATCCTGTACCATCCCAATTTTCGTGATGATATAGTATTCCATGGGATATAGATTCTAAATCCGGTATTTTTTTAATTAAATCAGATCCCATTTTAGTGTGGGTTTTCATGATTTTCCATTCTTCATCCTTTAGTTTTGTAGGTTTGGTTAATATAGAATCCGGTATGCTTACCTTTCCTATATCATGAAGATAGGATAGTAAAATAAGTTCGTTTAAAAGATTTCTTGTTAAGTTCATCTTTTTTCCTATCGCCAATGCATAATCTTTTAATCTAATAGCATGCTCTTCAGTTTCAAAGGACTTTTCTCCCAAAACGTCCAGTAATGTGTATATCAACTGACTTCTAATGCTTGTTTTAGCTGTAAGCTTATTTTTGTGCATATTTTCTTCGGCTTTCATAATAACACAATCAATACTTTTATCTTCTAATTCTTCTTTAAAAGTAATTCCTACTGCTACATCTATCTTAAAGTTTTTATTACTAGTTAGTTTTTCGATTAATAGTAGAATTAGCTTTTCAGATTCAATTTTGTTGAATTTAGGTAAGTCTACAGAAAATTCATCTCCGTTTATTCTATACATCTTTGCATCTTTAGGTAGAATGCTTTGAACTACTTCGGTAAAAGTAATTATCTGATTATCTCCCTCTTTATATCCTTCTTCTTTGTTAATATTTCGAAGTCCGTTTAAATTAAAATATATAAAACTTCCTGTATCTTTAAATTCAACCTTCAACTTGTCTCTTCCAAATAAACCTGTAAGTTTATCTTTTTTACTATCTAAACTTTTTTGATATCCCATAAGCTCTTTTTCTATTTTTCTACTGCTTTTTTTATTTAAAGTATATATGCTATCCAAAATATATTCTTGAAGAACCTCTTCACTATCTTCTTCTGTTAGCATTTCACCGCTTTTGTCGCATATATTTATTTTATAATCTTTTTCATTTATTATTTTTTTTACGGAATCCTTTGTTATATCACTTTCTATTCTATTTTTTTCAAGATAAAAAATTACTAGCCTAATTGCTAATAATACAACTAATATTAAAGATAAAACCAGTAAAAAATTTATAATAGTAAAAGCATATCTTTCTAAAAATATTATCAATGCTGTGTTATCATAGTCCATAATATACCTCTAATAAAACTCTGTTGAAAAAACACTAATCCTTGTCTTTATTATTATCGGATAAATATTTTAAAACTTTAATTATTTCTTTTATATGTTTATTTTACTTGCTTCTAATGGTATTTATACCTAAAAGCATTGTATTTTTGAGTTTGACACTAATATATTAATCTGTTATTTTAAAAAATATACATCTTTTATATTAAAAGCATAAAAATTATGTTTAAATGTATAAATAGGAGTTTAAATGAAAAAACGAATAATCAAAAATGGATTTGTAAGCGATGAAGCTGCTTTAAAAGTAAATAATTATAAAGATTCATCAGCTAGAGATGACGTCAAAAAAAATGAATCTCAACTAGAAAACCCTTCTACTAAAATATCCGAAAAGGAAGAGGCCATAATTAACAATGCTAAAAAAGAAGCTGAGAAAATTATTAATGATGGCAAAAAAGAAGCCGATAGAATTTACGAGGAACAAAAAAAAATAGGGTATGAAAAGGGTTATGAAGAAGGTAAAAAAAATGGTTTTGAAGAAATAAGCAAAGAAAAAGATGCTATTCTAAATGAGGTTATAAATATTAAAGAAGATGCCCAAAAAAGATATCGAGATATTTTAAGGTCTTCTGAAAAGGATATAGTTGACATTATTTTTAATATTTCAAATAAATTAATATACGATAAATTGAATAAAGACAAAAATGTTGTTATTAATATAGTAAAAGAAACAATAGAAAAAACTACACATAGAAATAGTATTACTCTTTACGTATCATCGGCAGATTTTAATACTGTAACAAATAAAAGAGGAAGATTGCTAGCTAAAATAGATGGAATTGAAACACTGGAAATTTTTCATGATGACACTCTACCAATAGGTAGCTGTCGCGTGGAAACAAGTTGTGGTATTATAGAATCTAATTTAGAAAATAGAATTGAAGGTTTAAAGAGTGCTTTTTATGAATTATTAAAAAGTGAAGATAGGGGATAATATTGAATTGGGATAGTTATTATAATATTTTAGAAAATAAAAATTTTGTTGAATTTAAAGGCAAGGTTAATAAGGTTGTTGGGTTATCTATAGAGTCTTCAGGTCCAGAGG
>JAABRS010000013.1 GCA_011390775.1 Clostridia bacterium
CCGATTAAAAATCGGTTTTTTTTTATTCTTCTATTTGACTATTTATTAGTTTTAAAATTTCTTTTTTTACTTTTATATATTCTTCTGTGTAAATTATATCTTTAGATTTTTCTTCAAATATTTTATCTGTAAAATTTACTTCAAATTGTTTTAAAATTTTTCCCGGACGTTTGGACATTACAGCTATTCTAGTACCTAAAGATAAGGCTTCGTCAATATCATGGGTTATAAACAATATAGTACTGTTGTTGTCTTCCCATATTTCTCTTATTAATGTTTGCATATTCAACCTAGTTAGAGCATCTAAGGCTCCTAAAGGTTCATCCATCAATATAACCTGAGGATAGTTTGCTAAAACTCTTGCAAGAGCAACTCTTTGCTTCATACCTCCAGATAATTCAAAAGTAGCTTTCTCTCCAAATCCAGTAAGTTTTACCTGTTCTAAAAAATGCTCTCTTATTTCATCTATTTCTCTTTGAGGTAATCCTCTCATTTTAGGTCCAAATTCTACATTGTCATTGATGCTCATCCAGGGATAAAGAGTTGGAGATTGAAACACTACTCCTCTATGCCAGTCTGGTCCTACTATTGGTTTGCCATCCATAAGACAAGTTCCTTCAGTAGGTTGTATATATCCGGCAATAGCTTTAAGAAGTGTACTTTTACCACACCCAGAAGGACCCAATACACAGAGAAATTCTCCTCTTCTAATTTTTAAATCTACATTGTCTATAGCTAAAATAGAGTCTTCTCCCTTTCCATATGCAATTTTAAGATCTTTTATTTCTATTAATATTTCTTGATTTTGTGTATTAACCATCCGGCAAGTCCTTTCTGTCTTTTTTAATAAATCTTTTTACTATCTTTCAAGATGCATTTCTATATATTTAGGATTAACAAAATCATTAAATGCTTCTTGAGAAGGTGATTCATCAATAGATTTTTGTTCAACAAGAAAATCTCCAGTATCTTTCATAATTCGTGCAAAATCTCCAGGTTCTTCACTTGTTCCAAAGTAGCTCTCCGTTAATAATTCTTCAGGTGTTATCCAAAGAGAACCCTGCATTTGCATTAGTGCTTCTTCTGGTGGTATTTGAAGTTCTTCTGCTACTATTTCAGCTGCTTCTTGTGGATTATTTCTATAGATATCTCCTGCTTCCTCCATCATAGCTATAAAGTCAGCAACTATTTCTGGATATTTGTTGGAAAAATCTTTTCTTACAATATCTACATTTGCAGTTATGTATCCACGTTCAGCCATATCAGCACTAGATACTAACACACTACCTGTTTTTAGTAACTCACCTAATGACGGCTGCCAGGTGTATGCCGCTTGCACGTCTCCTCTTTCCCAAGCTGCTACTATTTCTGTTGTTTTCATGTCTAAAAGTTCTACCTGATCTTCTATACCAGCTTCTTCTAGCAGATTAAGTAGTACATAGTGACAAGTTGATGCAAAAGGTGTAGCTATTCTTTTACCTACTAAATCTTCTACACTCTCTATTCCAGAATCATTTTTTACAGCAAGTCCTTCTATTTCTCCTAGAACTTCATGTATCCAAATCATTTCTGCATCTAAGTCCCTAGCTAAAGAAACCACTGCATTAACATTTCCCATGGTAGCAAAATCTATTCCTCCTGAAGCTATAGCTTGATTTGCTTCAACCCCTGAGTCAAATACCGTCATGTTGACTTCTATTCCTTTACTCTCAAAGTATTTATCAAACATACCTTCAGCTATTGCTATAGTTTCATCATTAGGTACTCTCAATATTCCAAAGTTTATTTCTTCTGGCAAATCTCCTTCTTGAAAATTATCTCCATTGCTACCGCAGGCAGCCGTAGAAAGAACTAAAACTAAAACCAGTGTAATCAAACTTGCATTTTTAAATATTTTTTTCATTTTTTCCTCCAATTCTATACGTAACCTTTCCAATATACTATTTTTTTCTCTAAATATCTCAACCCGAAATCTATCAAAATTCCAGTTAAGCCCATTATTAATATTCCTACAAATATTACATCACTCTTTAGATAATTTGATGCATCTATTACCATCCAACCTATTCCTGAAGTTGCTGCTACCATTTCAGCTGATACCAGTGTAGTGTATGCAACTCCCATAGAAGTCCTAATTCCAGTAAATATTTCAGGAAGGCATGCTGGTAATACTATCTTAAAAAATACCTTTCTCTTATCTGCTCCTAATGATTTAGCACTTAATATGTAATCTTCATTTATCTTTGTTACGGCTGAGACACAGGCTATATATATAGGTGCAAAGCCAGCTAAAAATAAAAGTATAACCTTTGATGTATCATCTATCCCAAACCACAAGATTAATAATGTATAATATGCAAGGGGTGGAAGAGGTCTATAAAATTCTACAATAGAATCAACAACAGATTTAACTTTATTTGAATATCCACTTAAAAGTCCTAGAGGAATTGATGTAATAATTGCTGCCCCCATTGCCATGAAAAGCCTTCTGAAACTTGCACCAAGATGCATAAATAGAGAATCTTGGTTATATCCGTTTTCCAAAATATCTAAAAAAGCACTCCAAACTTTATATGGTGATGGTACCAGAGTGGATGAAAAGATTCCCATTCTTGTAACAATATACCAGGCTCCTAAAATTATTACCCATGTTGCAATCGTTAGTCTCTTGTCTGTTTTGTTACTCTTTAACTCTATACCCGATACACCTTTTCTATTTTCTTTTTTTTCTTTAACAGCACTTTTTTTATCAATCATAAGTGCCTCCTTTTGCAAACATTTTTTAACAGTCATTTCATTATATATAAAATACTATTTCCATGCAATAAATTAAATCTAAAATATTATAACAAGGCCATCAAGTATTACCTGATGGCCAAACTATTATAATTATTAATTGTTATTTTATTTGATATTAATTAAAATTATATTCTGTTACTATTTTTTCTCTTCCAGTTACTTGGTCTAAGAAATACTCGTAACTACAGATACCTAAGTATGATCCTGATACATTCCAAACATTATCATAACCCATGTTGCCTAAAGCTCTTACTGCATTATAGCTTCTTTGAGCTGATCTACAATGCATATATACTGGTTTATCTTTAGGTATTTCTTCTAATCTATCTCTAAGTTCACTTAAAGGTATATTAACTGCATTTACAAGATGTCCTTCTTCAAATTCATCTTTTTCTCTTACATCTACTATGAAGGCATTATTTTCTACAAGTTCTCTTACTTCAGTTACTCTAACTTGCTTGAATTCTCCGTATAAAAGGTTTAATGCTACTAGTGCGGTATGATTAACAACATCTTTAGCACACCCAAATGGTGGTGCGTAACATAGTTCTAATTCTTTAAGATCTTCTAGAGTTCCACCCATTGTAATCATAGTAGCTATAACGTCTACTCTTTTATCCACATTACCTTTACCGATAGCTTGGGCTCCTAAAATTTTACCAGTTGGATATTCATAAACAAGTTTGAAATGCATTGGATTTGCTCCTGGCATTAATCCAACTTTATCCCCAGGTATTGTATATGCTATGTCGTAAGAAATTCCTGCAGCTTTTGCCTGCTTTTCATTAAGCCCAGTTGATGCTCCACCTAATTCAAATACTTTTACTACTGAAGAACCTATAACTCCGTTGTTGTTGTGAGGTCTTCCGTACATATGATCAGCAGCTGCTCTAGCCTGTCTTTGAGCTGGTCCAGCCATTGCTAGTCTACAAGGCTTGCTTGTAATTTTATTATATACTTCTATAGCATCACCAACTGCATATATATCAGGATCGTTTGTTACGTAGTTATGATCAACTTTAATCCCTCTAGTTTCACCAATCTCCAATCCAGCATCTACAGCTAATGAAGTTTCTGGTGCTACACCTATAGCCATTACTACTATTTCTGCATTTATTTTCTTACCAGATTGAAGCTCTACATGATCTTCAGCTATTTTACTTACTCCATCACTTAAAATTAATTCAATACCATTATCGTGCATTTCTTTATGTAGTATTTGAACCATGTCGTAATCAAAAGGACTCATTATTTGATCTAAAGCTTCTACTAAAGTTACATTTTTACCGTCCATTTTAAAATTTTCAGCAACTTCAACGCCGATAAATCCTCCACCGACTACTACTACATCTTTAACATTATTATTATCTGCATAACCTTTTAATTTTCTAATATCTACAACGTTTCTTACAGAAAATACATTATCGTTTTTTATACCTTCAATACTTCTAGGCATTATCGGACTAGCTCCTGGTGAAAGAAATAGTTTATCATAAGACTCTTCGTACTCTTCCCCAGTTTCAAGGTTTTTAACTACTACTTTCTTTTCTTCTCTTTTTATCTCAGTTACTTCATTGTATACTCTAGCTTCTATATTGTACTGACTTGCAAATTTTTCAGGACACATCAATACTAAATCATCAGCATCTTCTACTTCACCACTTAAGTGATATGGAAGGCAGCAGTTAGAAAAAGATACATTAGGTCCTCTTTCAAACATTATAACTTCCGCAGATTCATCAAGTCTTCTTACTCTTGCAGCAACTGAAGCTCCACCTGCTACTCCACCTACTATTAATACTTTTTTACTCATTTAAATATCCTCCTATTTATTAGTTTAATTATTTTAACAAATTAATTATTGACTATTTTATTGAATTTACTACCTAATACTCCTCCGGCTACCATTGCAGCTAAGAACAACCATCCTGATAATGAGAAATTTGCTATAGGTGTATAAAGAGCTCCTACATTACATCCGTTCGCAAATCTTGTGCCAAGACCCATTGTGATACCGCCTAATGAATATAAAACCATATCTTTAGGTTTAAATGTAATCTCTGATGTAAAAGTTTCTTTTAATATTCCTGCTGTAAGCATGTATATCATTGTACCTAATACAATACCGAAGTTCTGCACAGATATTTGGTGCTGAAAGAAAGGTGTTTCAAAAGTTGATGCTGATACTTTAGTAAATTCAGAAATAGCTTCTGATGAAATTCCAAATACCATTAATATTTTACCAAACCATATTCCGTAAGGTTGTGATGCTCCCCATCCTGAGCCTGTATATGCCATAAGTACTAAGAATAATAAACTGATTACTACCAGTCCTTGTTTCATAGTCCATGGATTAGCAAATAAATAGTTATATGACTCCTTGCTAAATGGTTTAAAGTTTTTAGAATCAACTGGTGCAACTGAGTCCTGCATCTTCTCTGCTGGTACTCCAGTATAAGTATTACAGTTTTTGCATTTCTTTTCATATAAGTAAGATAATCCTACTACTATTAAACAAAATATTCCCAGTAGTACTAAAGCCCCTAAATATCCATCCAAGCCGTCAAATTTAAACCAGTCTGGTAAAAACACACCTTTCTGAAATTGTTCTCCAATAGGTGATGTTATCCATGAATCATTTACCCAACTAGCAGTTCTTTGGACAGGAAAACCTAAAAATACACCCATCATAAAGAAAATCAATGTAATAAATGCTCTAGGGAATCCAGCCATTAAATCTGTAAGCACACCCGATGCACAGCAAACAGAAAATGTCATCCCAAATCCAAATAATATTCCACCTAATATTACTCCGAAGTTTATAGGTCTAATCCAAAGTCCAAAAGTAGTTGGATCTTTCCCTAATAAAAGACCTGCTGTTAATACAGCTGAAATAAAAAACATAAACATCAAGGTTCTCATTAATTTTGTAGAACCTGTATTTATAGCTCTGTTAACGCTTCCAGCGAAACCAGCAAATGACCTAGTAAGAGCATATCCAAGACCTACTCCAATTACTAGTCTAAAAAACAGTAGTTCAGATTGAAGCTGAGACTTTCCTAGTATTAAAACTAAAATGATGATGATAAACCCTAAAATGTTTTCCAGTTTCTTCATATTTTATTTCCTCCAAATTGATAATTTTTTTGTATTTTATACTCATAACTCCTATATCATAAATATAATAGTTATTCAGGAAAAATTGTCGAATTTTTAACAATATAAGACGTGTTTTTCCTAATTACAACTTGTATTATATAATAGATTAGCTATTTTTAATCATAGCAATAGCTTATAGGGGTATATCTATTTGTTATATATATAACATACTTTTTGTAAATAGTGTGATATTTATAATGTAATTTGATCTTAATTAGATAATAAAACCATCGTTGATATTTATTCTTTAGTTTTTTTCGATTTAAGAGGTCTTTTCATTAACATCACCTTCTGATTTTTACTTATCTTTGTTTTCTCTAAGTTTTTTAATTAAAACTTCTTTTATTTTGTTATTATCAATTTCTTTTATTCTAAATTCTATATTTTCATATTTTACTACTTCATCAATACCCTTGATTGGTATTCTTTGTAATTCATGAATTAAAAACCCACTAAGAGTATCATAATCTTGAGAAAATTCTTCAATGTCGGTATTCAAAATTCTATTTATTTCTTTAATAGAAGTATTTCCTTCAGCTAAATAATTATCCTTATCAATTATTTTTACAGGAAAACCATCTATATCATATTCATCTTCTATTTCTCCAACTATTTCTTCTAAAAGATCCTCCATTGTAACAATTCCTGAAAATCCACCGTATTGATCAATAAGAATGGCTATATGACTTTTGCTTTTCTGCATTTCCACGAATAACTGGTTTATTTTTTTCCTTTCGGGTACAAAATAAGCTTTTCTTAATAATTTTCTAATGTTAATTTCTTCCATTTCCTTTGAACTTAGGTGAGGAATTAAATCTTTTAAGTATAATATTCCTATTATATTATCCTTGGTATCTTCATAAACAGGAATTCTTGAATACTTTAGATTTAATATTTCTTTAGTGAAATCACTAATAGGTCTATTTATATCAATCATAAAAATATCAGTTCTTGCAGTCATTATCTCTTCTGCCAATTTATTATCAAAAGACATAATGCTGTTTATCATATCCTTTTCTGTTGTTTCAATAACTCCCTGTTCTTCACCTACTTCAATTATTGATCTTATTTCTTCCAAAGTAATCTCTTCTTCGACTCCCTCTGTATTGTATCCTAAAATTCTCACAACAGTGTTAGTAGAAAAAGACAACAAACTTATAAATGGTTTCATAATCTTAGCAATTACAGATATTGGTTTGACAGCGATTCTCGAAAACTTTTCTGTAGACTGTAAAGCTATCCTTTTAGGTACCAGTTCTCCAAATACAAGTACAAAATATGAAAGTAATAAGGTTATCCCAATAAAAGATATGTTTTTTGCAAAAGGTACACCAAAACTTGATAAATAGGCTCCTAACTTTCCTGAAATTCCAACAGCTGCAGATGCAGAAGAAAAGAAACCGGCAAATGTAATGCCAACCTGTATAGTTGACAAAAATCTTGAAGGCTTACCTAGAATACCCAAAAGAAGTTCTGATTTTTTATCTCCATCTTCCGACTTTTGTCTAAGTTTATTTTTATCCAAAGAAACAAAAGCTATTTCAGTTGCGGCAAAAAATCCATTTATTATTGTAAGTATAAGTATTAAAATCAATTGTGTTCCTACAGAATTATCAACCATTAATTTATTTTTCTCCTCTCATTAATCTATTTTTATAATATCAAATAAAATTTATCTTGTCTTACTTATGGTTAAATTTTCAAAAAAATATACCCCAAATGTTAATAAGGGGTATATATGTATTTTATTTTTCCATTATAGTGATTCCTATTAGACCAGGACCTGTATGTACTCCTGCCACAGGGCTTATATCGCTTAATCCGGATATTATTGCATTTGGAATGTTTTTTATTTTTTCATAAAGTTCCTGAGCTTCATCCTTTGCTCCTCCATGAAGAATCCATACTTTCCCAGCTTTATCTTCGACTGTTTCTTTTACAATTTCATATAATTTATTTATACTTTTTTTTCTCCCTCTTACCTTTGTATAAGTATAGTATATACCTTCTTTATCTATAGATATGATTGGTTTTAAATTTAGAAGTTGTCCTATGCTTCCTGAAACCTTACCAATACGTCCACCTTTCATTAAATACTTAAGAGTATCTAATACATAAAATATTTTAATTTTATCTCTAATTATAGGTAGTTGTTTCACTATATATTCAAAGTCCTTACCTTCTTCTATCATTTGTCCACATTCCATTACTATTGCTCCAGCACCAAGTGATAGTGCTTTTGAGTCAAATATTTCATATGTTAAGTCGGGATGTTTTTCACTTACCAATCTTATACTATTATTAGTTCCCGAAAGACCTGATGATATAGTTACAGCTATGATATGGGTATAACCTTCCTTTTTCAATTTTATAAATAGGGATTCTATTTCTTCCATTGATGGAAGTGATGTTGTTGGAACTTCTATTTTCATGTTATCGTAGACTTCTTGTGGTGTTATATCTACTCTATCCGTATATTCTCTGTCCTTATAAACTATTTTCAGTGGTAATATGTGTACATTGTACTTTTCAATTTCTTCCTTATTAAGATCACAGGTACTATCTGCTACTAAAGCTATTTTTTTCATTTTTTTCCTCCAATCAATTAATTATATCAATTCATTATATCATATTTTTATGTATTATTCTTCTTTTGTTTTTTATTGACGATTTAATCTATTTATTTTTCTTTCAAATAAACGGAATCTAATCCAAGCCAGTAGTTTATCCTATCTTCACGGGGGTCTATACTTATTTCTATTTCTCTAAATTCAAGCATTACTTTTACTTTCTCAGTCTCAATAATATATGTCATATCTTCAACAGTTGGTTGTGATTCTATATTTTCTCCAGGAGGAAATTTTTCAGATATTACATCTAAATATTTATTCATGTCTTCTTCTATAATCACTTTATCATTAAGCAACAATGTAAATTTTGGAATTCCTCCATCTCTCCTTTGATCCCAGTATACTTCATACTGTCCTTCTTTTCCTTCA
Source organism: Clostridia bacterium (assembly GCA_011390775.1). GTDB lineage: Bacteria > Bacillota > Clostridia > Tissierellales > Dethiosulfatibacteraceae > UBA8670. The sequence goes on from JAABRS010000013.1 coordinate 8,958, forward strand.
AATACAATTGCTTCATCCTTCATAAATTCGTAGTTTATTACCCAATTATAGTCTTTTATGCTTATTACTGATGAAGGCATAGTCAGATACCTACTCATATACTGACCTGGAGGTTGTTCATAGGATTCCCAAGTTTTTTCAAATCCGAATTTTTCTTTAAATACTTCATTTTTAACTAAATCTCTATCGAACCAATCTGGCAATTCTCTTTTTTCAGATGAGTAAGCAATGAAATCAACTGAATCAGTAATATCTACCTTAACATCTTCATCTAAATCTTCTTCTGCCGCAATTATTTCTTCATTTACTAACATTTCCTGGTTTTTCAAAATGTTTTCTAGTCTACTCAACTGCATAGTTACTGTTAGATCATGATATCCAATTATAGGCATTACTGAGATAACAGCTGTTATACATAGAATAATTATTATAGTTTTATAAGCCTTTGATTTTTTTACTATTAATAGTACTGCAGATACTAAAGCCACAATCCAAATTAAACTAAACATGTATTCTTGTATTTTAAGTCCTGTATCCTGTAATCTCGTTATTAATGCCCAAGCTTCAAATACTAAGATAATTAAGGCTGAAAAAGGATATATTTTTCTGTAAAATTTTGCAATCTCACTATCATAATCCGAAGTCATAAGATGTAACCACAGTCCTCCCAAGGTATATGATGCAGCTATACTTGAAAGTATAAAAAAGGGATTTCCAATGCCTTGAATTACAGTTTTTCCAGCCCATAGTATTAGTACAACCGTTAGCGCCAGTACTATTGGAATCAAAATATACTCAAGAAGAATTTCCAAAAATCTCGGTTGGTTTTGAGCGACTTTTCTATGGGGATCATCCGTATCCTTACTAAAATCGGGAAAATATCCAACGAAAATAGTAAATGCTAGAAATCCGCTAATAGTAGCTAAGTACATAAAAACTTTTTCACTCATATCATTATACAATAATCCTTGAACCGCTCTTGCCACTCCTGTTGTTCCAGCCATTATCACCAACCCGTAAATTAATGCTATCATAAAAGCTTTTTCTGCCATAAAGAAAGATTTAGGAATATTAGATTTTTCCTTCGGATAACTGGCTATTATTGTAAAAGCTAATAAACTTACTACAATCGCAACTGTTGATCTAGCTGAGGCTATTGATGATATTCTGGTATATCTTGCTCCTTCATTAAGTATTCCACTCCAGAAATATAAAAGCACAAAGGTTATCCCTACAGCAATTACTCCAATTAAATTTGCAATTATAGAGGTTTTCTTGCTATTGTATTTTATCTTTTCTGCTGTTAGCAGTGATAAACTAAATATTCCACCTACAGCAAAAGCTAAATGTAGACAATTAAATAAAAAATTATATGGTTCTTGATACTGCCAATCAAGCTGTATTCTAATTATAGTAATAAGTGTAAATGCTATCCCACTTCCAATAACTACAGGGTAAGTTTTAAAGGCTTTTTTGCCATCTTTTAGCAATTTAACAAATTGTGTTAATGCATTCATCTATCACACCTCCGTGATAATCTATTAGAATTTGAAAATTATATATTCTTTTATATATTTTATATTTACCCTTTATATAAAAATATAAACTATTTAGAAACACAAAAATACGACCTAATGATTTAGGCCGTATTTAGGGTTTTTATGAAATTAAATGGTCCATTGGTTATGAATGATACCTACAAGCATCCAATTTCCTTCATATTCTTCAAATACTAATCTTAAGCTCTCCCAAGCATTATAAAACTCTTCTCCTGGGATATAGTATTCAACTATTATAGGATTATCATAAACTTCAAATTGATTTTCAATCATATTTCCGCTACTTAGTACTTCATTGTACCCTATCTTCTCTGCATTTAAAAAATCCTTTGTATATACAAATTTTTCATAGTATTCTACAGGAGTGAGATTAATTTCATCTCCTTTACCATCATAGTATCCCCAGAGGATTTCTTCTTCTGTATCAAAATTCTTTAATTCTTCTATGTCAAATACTACATCTCTTTCTTTATTTACTGTAGTATATGGAGTAAATCTTAAACCTTTTTCAGGATGAACAAAATCTGTTAAACCTTGAATATCTTTTACTTTTAATTCCTCCATAACTTTTGTAGCTTTATCATTTATTATAGACTCTGCTGATTCTGGAGTTATTCTTCCATTTTCATTCAGTTTGTACAAAGTAAAGCTTATAGTTTTTGTTAATTGGCTTTTGTCTATTTCTTCATCTTCCTCATCAGGAGACTTTGCTAAAATTTCTATCTTGGCTGTATATTTTCCTGATTCTAAGTAGTTGCCTTCTTTGTCTGTTCTGTCCCATTCGTCAGTCCATTCCATAGATTCTCCTGGCTCTATAGTCTCATACACTATAGCCATTGTAAAGGCTTTACCTTCCGAAAATTTGTAAACCTCTTCTCCATTTTCATTGGTAATTGTTATTTCAAACTGTTGACCTGAACTAAACATTAAATCTTTGGTTTCTTCAAAATGACTAAAAAGCTCAAAGTTAAATTCAACATTTTCATTTATCACTTTGTAGTTAGCTCTTGTTTCAAATTTACCTTCTACTATTGATTCATTGTTTTCAAGTTCTTTTTCTACAGCATTTTTACTATTTACAACAAGGGTAGCTGCTTCCCCATAGGTTAATTCTGCGTTAGGATCAAATATTCTTTCTCCTCTACCTTTTGCAATATTTTTCATATAAGCTACTGTTACAGCATGATTATATTTTGCATCAATCTCTTCAGTATCAGCATAAATTATCATTTTTATTGTAGCTATATTATCTAAGTCCTGGCCAGTTTTTTCAGCCCATATCTTTGTGAATTCGAATACTGCTCTTTCTCTGGTTACTATCTCTTCCATATATTCAAAATCTTCTTTTAAGGTTTTTTGAACTAAATTTTCGAAATCTTCAGATGAAATTTTAGCATTTAAATCTTTATCTTTAAAAAAGTCTTCCATTTCATACTCCATATCTAATTGGTCAACGTACTTATCAGCCCAGTGATTGTATTCCATGCTAATTGGCATAATTGATACATCAGTATCTCCATATGCTAACCCCGGGAATACAAGTACCGTTAAAAGTAAAACTGTAACTATGTTTATAATGATTTTATTTTTCATGAAAATTTACCTCCTATTTTAGTTTTTCGTTTTTAATTCTTCTTTATACATTTAGACGAGTGTCATACATAATTGTTCCGCTAATTTTATTAAGTAAATTTTATTTAGTGTTAATTGACTAATTAGCATAAAAAAACTATACTTACTTATACTATATAATAAAAAATCGAGGTAATTAGATGAGTATGGGATCTGAAAAAACAAATAAAAAATCATCAAATAAAATATTAAAGAAGCTAGCATATATTCTAATATCTATTGTAATTCTAATGGTATTTATCAATATAGCATATAATGAAAGAATAAATGTTTTAGTTATGGGGGTTGAAAGTACCCGTACTGATACAATAATTTTTCTTTCAATTGATACCGGTAGTAATAGAGTTGATGCTGTATCTATACCTAGAGATACTTACTACCCTACTGAAGGTAAGAATGGCTTAGGTCAAAAGAAGATTAATGCTGTTTACGGTTTTACAGATATCGGTGGACCAGAAGGATTATTAAGAGCGGTATCAAATCTTCTAAGTACAGAAATAGATTATTATGTACTAGTAGACTACGAAGGTGTAGAAGCTGTAGTTGATTTAATCGGTGGGGTTGAAGTAGATGTGCCATTTAGAATGAAGTACGATGACCCTTATGCTAAACCTCCTCTTCATATAGATTTCGAAGCTGGTTTTCAAGTAATAAACGGTGCTGAATCTTTAGAGTATTTACGATTTAGAAAATCAAACGATGGATCTGTTGGTGGTGGAGATGTTTCTCGTATTGAAAGACAACAGGATTTTTTGAAAAGTGCTGCTAAATCGTCTTTAGGTCCAAAACTTCCTTTAATAATTGCTAGGGGATTATCTTATGTTGAAACCGATATGCCTATCTATAAAGGAGGATTAGTAGGTATTTCTATGATTGGAACTAACTCAAAAAAAATAAATTTCCATACCCTTCCTATGGACTACTCAGGGTACGGAAATGATGGTTTAAGTTATTTTTTTCATAGCGAAGAAAAAACTAGTGTTTTAATGGATGAAATTATCAATTAGATTGTTACTACATTATTTGATTCTAAAATTATTGAAGCAATTTCATCCATATTACTTATTCTAGCAGCCTGCAATGAATCTTTTAGTTCAAAATGGTCCACACAAGTACCGCAAGCTAGTATGTCAACTCCAGATTCAAATAATCCATTAACTGCATCCAGCACAAATGAACCTTGAGCTGCTATTTTAACCCCAGAATTATAAAGGATAATTTTATCTGGTTTTTCTTCTTTAGACCAAATCTTTCTTAAAAAAGCTCCCATGAGCTTTTTACCAAGTTCTTCTGAACCCTTTCCAAAACTTTCATCGTTGATTATTATTACTTTATCCATAGCTAACTCCTTATTATTTTAGTACCCCATTCTTTTAAGTATTCTTGATAATGTACTTAATCTCTCTCCTATTAGCTCATCATCGTTGCTTAAAGATTGTTGAAATAATTTAATATCTTCGTCTATCATTTCGTTATTTGTACATACTGATACAGTCATGGCATCTCCCTGTAAACCTATTCTATCTATGTCAGGATTCTTTTCGTCATAAAGTTTTTCGTATTTATATGCTTCTCTAAAATATTCTCTGGTTCTGCATACTAATATAGCTAGATCCAGTACTCTATGTAACGGCAGCTCTTCTGATTGTCTTGACCATTTTTCTCCTGTATGTCTCCATACCTTTGCAGATATATCTACCTTTCCTCTATCATTCCACTGTGCTAATCCTAGGGACATTCCCTTAGCATCACTATTGTAAGCATTTCTTCCATCTACATTTTCGTAATTTTCCGAAACTATAACAGGTTTGTGTTTTAAACTTGTTGGTATTTCCATTTTTATCACCTTTTTTATTATATTTAGTAATTTACTAAATTAGTAAATTACTAAATATATAATACTTCTTTTTTATTTATTTGTCAATCTTTATGTTGTATTTTCACAACAAAAAAGATTGAGTTTTGACTCTCAATCTTTTTAATATTCGTAAACTTTTGTATAATCAGATTTAGTTTTACTGAAATCAAAGTTCATATTAGCTTTATTATAAGCTGCATCAACGGTTGTATCTACAACCACCCACTCCCCGTTTATAAGAATTTCATTCCATGCATGATATCCATCTACATGTGTTGAATATCCTTTCACAAGTTTGATAGGAATATCCTCACTTCTTTTCATCGCTGCAAGAAGAGAAGCATAATCGTAGCATATTCCTTTAAGTTCCACTATTGTTTCATCAGGATATGGTATATAGTTCGGATGAAGTAACTCTATCTTACCATAATCATAGCTAACATTGTTTATGATAAAATCATAGGCTAAATCAATTTTTTTAGCAAGATCTGATTCATTTCCTACTATTTCATTATTTTTTCTTACAGCCTTGCTTACTGGACTCCAGCTTATTATCTGTATAGAATTTAGATAAACTGAATTTTGATTTGAGATGTTAACATCAAAGGTTTCTGTATCCAAATAAGCATATCTGTTATCAGTAACGTTGGTTAATACACTCACCTTATACTCTCCGTTTCCCATTTGTAGGGGAAATCCTACTATCTTTCCATCAGGAATTAAGGGATATACGTATCTCTCTCCTTCTTTTTCTATCATTACCTTTACTTTTTCAGTAGATTTTCCACCGTACCCAACTTTTATTATTCCGGTACTTTTAATCGTTGTGTTAATATAAAGTCCTTCATCAACATATTCTTCTTCTACTATATCTTCCTCAAAAACTCTATCTTTAAAACTTACATAGGTTCTCTTTAATAAAACTATAGCCTGCTCTCTTGTTGTATTGTCTAAAGGTAAAATTTCCCCATCAATACCTTTCATAATATTGTTTTGATAAGCAAACTTTACTGGATTCAAAGCCCAGGATGCAATATCTTTTGTATCTGAAAAAGGGAAATCTCCCGTCACCGTTTTATTGAGTTCCGGTATTGCTGTTTTCAAAGCTCTAAAAATCATAACACTTATTTCTTGACGTGTTATATAGTCATTAGGTGCAAAAATAGTATTACTTTTTCCCTTTACTATACCTAAGTTATATGCTTTTAAAACTTCTGAATTATCAGTATCTATAAAAGGATCTGTGCCTATTTCTGCTTTATTACCTGTTAGTTCTTCATATAATTTGACTGAAAGAGTACTAAACTCTTCTCTAGTAATATTTCTTTTGAAGTTATTCATTATATCTGGATAGGTTAAATTATATTCGTAGGCTTCTTCAAGCTCAGATTCGGACCATCCACCTTGACTTCCGTCAAATTGTAATTCGCTTCCTTCAGCATCAATTGTTTGATTTCCTAAAAAAACAAAGGAAATAACCAGGCATATATATATATATTTAATTATTTTATTATCCATACTTCACCTCTCATCTTAGAAATAAATTATATTAAGATAAGTATCCTTAATTATATCACATAGTATAAACCTTTGCATTTAATAGGTGTTAATTATATGACTTTCATTTATTAAGAATTTAATAACATTTAAAATCAAATTATAGTATAATAAAAAGAGAAGTAATATTTTGTTTTTATATATTAATATGGTAAAATATTAATAATTGAAAATGAATTTACTGTCTAAAATCTAAGGGTTGCATTAATATAAATTCACTTCTCCAGGGGGATATTATGAGTGAAAAAAATAATAAGAATACAGCTTTAAAAAAATTAAATTTAGAAGAGCTATCACTTTTTTCATACCAGCTTTCTATTATACTTAAGTCCGGGGTTCCATATTTAGAGGGATTAGAACTTTTTAAAGATGAATCTGAAGATAAGCTTATGAAGGAATTAGGTAGTAGACTCTACACCGATGTTAAATCCGGCAAAAAATTGTTTGAATCTTTCGAGGATTTAGGTATTTTCCCAGATTATTTTGTTCAAATGTCAAAAATTGCTGAAAAATCAGGAAACTTGGATGTTGAAATGGAAAAATTAAGTACTTTTTATGAGAATAGTGAAAAGGCAAGATACAAAATCAGAAAAGCCCTGGTCTATCCAATTATTCTGTTTATTCTTATGGCTTCAGTTGTAGCTTTACTAGTAGTAAAGGTCTTTCCAATTTTCCAAGAAGTTTTAACTTCTTTAGGTGGAGATTTACCTTCTTCAACCTCAGCTATATTCGGATTAAGTAGATTTTTACAAACTTTTGGAACATGGATATTAATTATTTTAGGAATAATTATAATAGTGCTATTCATATTCTCTAAAACTCAATCCGGAAATCATTCTTTCGATAAATTTAAACTGAATTCATCAGTTATTAGTAAAATATACAAAAGACTTACAGCTTTACGCTTTGCTCAGGGACTTTCTATGATGGTAAAATCCGGTATTTCCTTTGAAGATGCTGTATACATGTCTGCTCCTTTAACTGGTAATACTTATGCTGAAGAAAAAATTAAAGAAGCTCGTACTTCTATAACAAAAGGTACTTCAGTTGTTGATGCTCTAAAAAATACCGATGTATTTCCTAATTTATTTATTCAAATGCTTAGGATGGGTTTTAAATCTGGTCAGGTGGACATCATGCTTACAAAATTATGCGATATTTACGAAGTAGAGTTGGATAGAACAACTGAAAAATTTACTTCATCTATTGAACCTACCTTAGTAATAGTTTTATCTATAGTAGTTGGAGTTATTTTACTTACTGTAATGCTTCCTATGATAGAAATTATGTCATCAATCGGTTAATTAAGAGGTGTTTTAAATGAGAAAGTTAATTAAGTCTTTAAATTCACAATCAATAATAACTATTTTAATTCTAGTTGTAATTATTTTAGTTAGCTTTCAAGCTGTTGACAGAATTTCAAATGACAAAGATGATAGAAGCGCTGCAATAGAAAAAGTAATAATTAAAGCAGCTGTACAATGCTATGCATTAGAAGGAAGTTACCCTCCTAATATTGAGTATCTAACAGAAAATTATGGAATAATAATTGATGAAAGTCAGTATTTTTATTTTTATGATACAAATGGATCTAACATAGCTCCAAACATTGAAGTTATAAAAAGGTAGGTGATTAACATGAAAAAAATAAATTCTACTGAAGGCCGTACAATGACTGAAATTATTTTAGTTATGGTGCTTCTTATTTTATTTTCAATTTCAACGTTAACCCTAGTAGCTACCGGATCTGATTCATATATCAATATTATTAATGATAATGAAAATAATTCGAATCTTAGAGTTGCCCAATCATATATTCACACTAAGGTTCGTCAAAATCTTGAAAAAGACGCTGTTTATATTGCTGATTTCCCAGAAATTGAAAACACCTGTTTGGTTATTAAAGATGGTTATTCAAATATTGAATATGAAACTGTAATTTTTTTACATGATGACCAGATGAAAGAAGCTTTAATTATCGATGGAGGGAGTTTCAATCCTGAGGCAAGTTTTACAATAGTCGAAATTGATGAACTTAATTTTGAAGTTGTAGATGGAAATAAATTATTCTTTGAAACATCAATTGAAGAAAAAGGAAAAACGAAAAGTTTAAAGAGTTACATATCTTTGATAACTAAATAAAGGTGATAAACATGAATCTATGTATGAAAATTAAAAATAGAATAAATAACGATATAGGTTTTACAATAGCAGAACTGATAATTTCCGTCGGTACTTTAGCAATATTAGGTGTGTTAATTTTGTTGTTTTTTATGAGTTCTAAAGATGTGGGTTTAAGGACAGAAGAGTTAGATAAAAGTATTTATCATACCAATAATTTTATTGAATCAATAAAATTAGAATCCTGGAAAGAAGAACCATTAAATAATTTCAATGTATTAAATACAGAAAATAATAATACTGTATTAACTTCACTTTTTGATGAAAATTGGAATCCAATAAAAGAAGAAAACGAAGCATTGTTTAGAACAAATATAACCTTAAAAGAAGAATCTATAAACATGAATAAATCTTTATATGATATAAATATTGAAATAGTAAGACAAAAGGGTTATTTCAGAAGCAATGAAAACACTCCTGTCATTCATACTATTGAGACAAAATTATATATTCCTACTATAAATGAGGAGATTTTCAAATGAAATATATAAATAATAAAAATGGTAGTTCAAGTATTTTAGTTATTCTTACTTTTATGATGCTTGTAATTTTTAGCATATTAGTTATGATGTCATCCTACTCTGATTATAAACTTGCTCAAAAAAATGCATCCTATACCAAAGAATATTATGAACTATCGGGAGAAGCTAATGAATACTGGATTGAAGTTGATTCTTTAATGTCAAATATATCTTCTAATAACTTAGATGTAATTGTTGAGGAATTGGAAAAATTTGATACTGATACTTATATAGATACCTACGAAAATACTTTTATTATTTCTAAAACTTTTAAAAATGATGAAAGTAAAAAACTCATCATTAAATTAGAGTATCTAGAGAATTCACAATTCCTTGATTTAATTGCATTAAAAGAAATTCCAGTAGAATTTGAATATGAAGAAATAGACTTTGAAGATGTGGAGGTATATATTGAATGATAGAAATAAATGAACTTCTAAGAATTTCAGTAGATAGGAATGCGTCTGATATTTTTATTACAGTTGGTATTCCACCTACTCTAAAAATTGATGGAAATTTAGTTAAATTAGATCACCCTAAACTAGACCCAGAAGATACTGAAAAATTAATAATGAAGTTGTTCAAATTAGATGAACATTATAAGGAATATTTAGAATATGGTGATAAAGATTTCTCTATTTCTTTAAAGGGTGTTGGAAGATTTAGAGTTGATGTATATAAGCAAAGAGGCTCTATGGCAGCTGCTATAAGAGTATTAAAATTTGAATCTAATAAGGTTGAGAATTTAAAAATCCCTGATATAGTTTTAGATTTTTATAAAAAAACAAAAGGTCTGGTAATAGTAACTGGTCCCACAGGAAGTGGAAAATCAACTACTATTTCTGCAATTATTGATTTGATAAACAAAAATAGAGATTGTCATATTATAACTATAGAAGATCCTATAGAACATTTACACCGTCATGATAAGAGTATAGTAGATCAACGAGAAGTAGGTATAGATTCTAAAAGCTATAAAATGGCTTTAAGAGCCGCTTTAAGACAAGCCCCTGATGTTATTTTTATTGGGGAAATGAGAGACTACGAAACTATTTCCATTGCATTAACAGCAGCAGAAACGGGACATTTAGTATTTTCAACCTTACATACTGTAGGTGCCGCAAAGACCATAGATAGAATAGTTGATGTTTTCCCAGCAAATCAACAACAGCAAGTTAGAGTGCAACTTTCAACGGTTTTAGAAGGTGTTATTTCTCAACAGCTTATACCTTCAGAAAATATAGGTAGAATACCTGCATTTGAAATAATGTTGTCCACTCCTGCTATAAGCAATATGATTAGAAGCGGTAAGGTTCCTCAAATTGAGGCTGCTATACAGACAGGTCGATCTGAAGGCATGATTAGTATGGATGTAAGCATTGCAGAACTTTATAATAAAGGACTAATTTCTAGAGAAAATGCTGAACTATATTGTGTTAATATTGAAGCATTTGAGAGATATGTTGAAGAATAATACTTATCAATTAAAGAGACTCCTTAGTCTCTTTTTTATGAAAACTTAATAAATTAAAATTCATTAATATAGATATTTATTTAACAAAGTGCTATAATGAAATTAACGATAGATTCAGCACTAATAAATTACAAATAAACCTTTGTATTCTGCTAGAACTTCCATTTAAATAATATTTTTGAACAGTAAAACAGGACCCTAACTTATAGGTCCTGTTTTATTATTTGCAAAATTTTAAATTTTATACCTTTTCAGGCTCTGGATAATCTCTTCCAAAAGTTTCTACAGTAACTTTCTTCATTACTTCATCTTTTTTAGGCTTATCTCTAAAATTCTTTTTAACGGTAGCTATTCTATCTACTTCTTCTATGCCTTCAATTACTTCACCAAATCCAGCATATTGACCATCAAGATGAGGTGAATCAGAATGCATAATAAAAAATTGAGAACCTGCTGAATCTGGATTTTGTGCTCTTGCCATAGATATAACACCTCTTGAATGTTTCAAGTCGTTTTCAAATCCATTTGATGAAAATTCGCCTTTTATTCCATATCCCGGACCGCCGGTACCACTTCCCTCCGGATCTCCACCTTGTATCATAAAACCTTCTATTACTCTGTGAAAAATAGTGCCGTCATAAAATCCTTTTTCCACTAAGTCTATAAAGTTATTTACAGTATTCGGTGCTTTTTCCGGATATAATTCTAATTTTATTTTATCTCCATTTTCCATTTCAATTGTTACAATTGGATTTTTCATTATATCATCCTTTCTTTTTTTATTTTATTAAATTATAAGGTTATAATCTCATATCCTTCTTTTATATAAGCTTCCATTGAAGGGTGTCCCTTCATATCACCTTTTAAGGGAATTCCTGACTTTTCATTGTACTCAAGTACATTTAGCTTTGCTGAACATCCCTTGCATATGCAGTCAATAAGTCCTTTTTCTTTTGATTTTTTAAATAACGGATTTTCTGATTCTAACATTTCTTTTACCAGTTTTACAGCTTCTCCTTCGATAACTATTTTAGCGTCATATCCTTTTTCATCCATATCCAACGCATTTAGTAAAACGTGAGTAAAGCACATAGGATTTCCGTTAAAAGCAAATATTGTATATTTTTTCATATGTTTTCCCCTTTCTCATTTATATTAGTTGACAATTAAAAAATACCCTATTACTATTATACCTAAAATTATACGATACCAACCAAAAACTTTAAAATCATGATTTTTAATATACTGAAGCAAAAATTTAATAGATATTATAGAAACAACAAAAGCTACTACCATACCCGTTAGAAGTATTATTATTTCATTATTACTAAATTCAAATCCGAATTTAACTATTTTGAGAGCACTAGCTCCAAACATTACAGGTATTGATAAAAAGAAAGAAAATTCAGCGGCTATAAATCTCGAAGCTCCTAATATTATACCTCCAACTATTGTAGCACCTGACCTCGAAGTCCCGGGAATTAATGCAAGCACTTGAAATATACCTATATAAAAAGCTGTTTTATAAGGTAGTTCTTCAAAGTTAGTAATCTTAACTTTTCTACCTTCATTTTGATTTTCAACTATAATAAAAAGTATCCCGTAGAATATAAGCATTACAGCAACAGTCCAGTAGTTGTATAAATGATCGTTTAACCAATCATCAAATAATAATCCAAGTACCGCTGCAGGGAGTACTCCTATTACAACCTTGAACCAAATTTTCATAGTATCTATTTTCTCCTGCTTTGATTTTTTAGGAGAAAAGGGATTTAATTTATGGAAAAATAATATAACTACCGCCATTATAGCACCCAGCTGTATTACAACCAAAAACATTTCTTTAAAGGCCGGTGTGACATCCATTTTTATAAATTCTTCTACTAATATCATGTGCCCTGTACTACTTACAGGCAGCCATTCTGTAATCCCTTCTACTATTCCAATAATAATAACTTTTATGATTTCGATTAACAAATTAATCCTCCTGTGCAAATTTATTCGTCAAATATTAGTATACATGAATTTTCTGAAGTCGTAAATTAAACTTTTATTAAATATAAAGACTTTTTATTGTATAAGCATTGTTGTATAATTAATTAAATAATTCACTAATGGAGATCAATATATGATAGGCAGTAAATTTATTTACAAAGCAAGAAAATATTTCATGTATTTTATGATGTATGCAGTAGTAGGGTGGTTGTATGAAGTTTTTTTAGAGGTAGTAGTTTATAAATGGGGGTTTTCAAATAGAGGAGTTTTATTTGGACCATATCTACCTATCTACGGATTCGGTGCTCTAATTTTTATATTCTTTTTTTATAAATTCAGCCAAAAAAAGCAATCTTTTCTAAAAAAGATCGCTTCAATTTTTATTGTGTTTTTAGGTTGTGCTGTTACTGCAACTATTATGGAATTGGTTACAAGCTATGTATTAGAATTAATTACAGGAAGTTGGCCG
>JAABRS010000132.1 GCA_011390775.1 Clostridia bacterium
TAAAAGCAACTCTTAATGAAGAGGACATAGAGGAATTAGCTAATATGATTAAAAAAGGTGCTAAAGAAATAAGTAAATATATTTTATAAAGGAGGGTAGTTTCTTATTAAGCATCTTTTTAAATAAAAATAAAAATTTTAGGAGGATTTATATGTCAGAACAAACAAAACCTGAAAAAAAGAAAATTTTTAAAATTCCACATACTTACGTAATCTTATTTATGGTTATTTTGACAATGGCAATACTAACATACATAATTCCGGCTGGAGAATTTTTAAGAGTTGAAGATCCAAACACAGGACGTACAGTAGTAGATCCTGCATCCTTTGAAAATGTAGCTCAAAACCCTACTAGTTTTTTTGACCTTTGGAAATCAGTACCAAATGGCATGACTGCTGCATCAAGTATAATATTCTTTATATTTATAGTAGCAGGATCATTTAATATCATTAATGCAACTGGAGCTGTAGAAGCTGGAATAAGCAGAGTTGCATTGAAATTAAAAGGGAAAGATATGGTTATGATACCTATATTTGTGGTTATATTCTCTATATTTGGAGGTACCATAGGTATGGCAGAGGAGACAATTGTTTTCGTTCCAATTGGTATCGCCCTTGCTAGAGCTTTGGGATACGATGCTATAGTTGGAACTGCTATGATACTTCTTGGAGCAGCTTGCGGATTCACATCAGGATTCATGAATCCATTTACAGTAGGTGTAGCCCAGGGTATTGGTGAACTACCATTATTCTCAGGTATTCAATTTAGACTAGTGATTTTAGTAGTTATGGTTATAGTAACCTCTATTTATATACTAAGATACGGAGCTAAGGTAAAAGCAGATCCAGAAAAAAGTATAGTAAGAGAATTAGAATTAGAAGAAAAGCATAAGGTAATAGATTTATCATCACTACCTGAATTTAAAACAGAACACTACTTGGTATTATTAACATTAGTAGTTGGATTAGGAGTTATAATATTTGGAGTATTTACCTACGGATGGTATATTACAGAAATCTCTGCAGCTTTCTTAGCTATGGGAGTTATCGGTGGATTCTTAGGAAAAATGGGACCAAGTCAAGTTTCAAAAGAATTTGTTAATGGCGCTAGAGGAATAGTATTTGGAGCTTTAATAGTTGGTATAGCAAGAGCAATACTAGTTGTTATGCAAGACGGATTAATACTAGATACAATTATATATGGATTAGCAAATGCAATACAAAACTTACCACAAGCTATATCAGTACTTGGAATGTACGTTGTTCAGGTAGTTATTAACTTCTTCATACCATCTGGAAGTGGACAGGCAGCAGCTACAATGCCTATTATGATACCATTAGCAGATGTTATAGGAGTAAACAGACAGGTAGCTGTAACAGCATATCAGTTTGGTGATGGATTCACAAACTCTATCATTCCTACATCAGCAACTTTGATGGCTGTAATATCATTAGCTGGAATAGCTTATGAAAAATGGGTTAAATTCTTATGGCCTTTGATGACAATATGGCTAGCTATTGGAGCAGTATTCTTAGTAGTAGCAAATGCGATAAATTACGGACCTTTCTAAGGAGTGGTCAATTTGACTATAGAAAAATTTTACTCAGAAAAAGAAGTAGTAAAGCTAACTCAAGATCTAGTTAGGATACCCAGTCACAAGGACGTGCCTACTAGAGAAAAAGAAGTAGCAGAATTCATTTACAAATACTGCAAGCTAAATGGACTAGAAGCTGAAATGCAGAATGTAGATGGAATCAGAAAAAATGTTAATATTTACTTAAAAGGCCAGGGAAGAGGAAAAACAATCCTCTTCAACGGTCATACCGATACTGTACCGCCATATCAAATGACCATCGACCCCTACAAGGCAGAAATAAAAGACGGATTCTTATGGGGTAGAGGAGCAAATGATATGAAGGGTGCAGTTGCATGTATGATTACAGCAGCCCTAGCCCTCAAAAGACGGGGAGAAAAACTTCCTGGGGACATCATAATATCTGCAGTAGTAGGAGAAGAAGAAAAAAGCGAAGGGACTGAAATGCTGGTAATGTCCGGAGTAAAGGCCGACGGAGCAATAGTAGGAGAACCATCAAACTACGAATACGCTATAGGACACAGAGGATTGGAATGGTTGGAAATAAAATTTCACGGCAAAGCCGCTCACGGCGGAGTTCCTGATGAAGGACTAAATGCCATATCCATGGCTTCCAAGTTTATTGAAGAAGTAGAGAAAAGCCTTTACCCTAAACTTAAAAAACGATACAATGAGTATATGGGACCATCGGTAATGAATCTTGGTACCATACAGGGTGGCACTCAACCCTCAACAGTAGCAGACCTCTGTTCACTAAAAATAGATAGAAGATATGTAGTAGGTGAAACAGTTGAATCTGTACTTCAGGAATACCAGGAAATAATAGACAAAATAAAAGACAAATATCCAGAGCTTAAAGTGGAATTAATAAGGATGGAATCCAACCTTATGAACAAATACGATCACATGTATCACTATACAAAACCGGAAGAAGAAATAGTAAAAACAGTAGATAAAATTTTAGAAGACCATCTAAATAAAAAACCTAGCATCACAAGAAAAAGAGGCTGGACTGATTCAGCCACACTTTCTTACTACGGTAAGATACCGACGGTAATTACAGGACCGGGGAACTTAAGTTATTCCCACACGAAAGACGAAAGGATACCTGTAGTAGATTTGTACAATTATACAAAAATATATGCAGAGATTGCAGATAAATTCTGCAGATAATTTATATTAATCAGGCAGACTATTCTGCCTGATTAATCTTAGGAGGAAGTAAAATGAGTACTTTGAAAATCATCAATGGTAAAATTCCAAATTTCGATCAAATGAAATTAGAAAAAAAAGATGTATTAATTAAAGACGGTAAAATAGAAAAAATCGGGAAAATTGAAGAAGATACTGATCAAACTATAGATGCTGATGGTAAAATCGTTTCACCAGGATTTATAGACATACATATGCATGAAGAAGTAATTGAAGATGAAAAAGATCCCTATTTCACATCCTATTATGAGTTAAAAATGGGTACGACAACCTGCGTAGGTGGAAATTGTGGTAATAATAGACAAAGTGTAAAAGAATTTAAAGATTATATAGATAAAAACGGAGCACCTGTAAACTATCTATCCTTTATAGGACACAACTACCTGAGAAATCAGGTAGGAATAGAGGATAGATACAGAGCAGCTACCGATAAAGAAATTGAAAAAATGAAAGAACTTATAAAAGAAAGTTTACCTTTGGGAATTCTTGGAATATCCTACGGAATAGAATACTCCCCGGGAATTGATTTTCATGAGCTGGTAGAAATTACAAAAGCTCTAGATTCAAAAAACTACTTACTTTCAGCACACTATAGAAGCGACGGAGAGCAGAGTGTAGAATCTATTGAAGAAATGGTTAAGATTTCTACAGATTCAGGGATGCCAATGCAGATATCTCATATAGGAAGCTGCAGCGCTTTTGGATTCATGAAGGAAACCCTAGATATGATTAAGGAATACAAAGATCAAGGTGCAGATATAATGGCGGACTGTTATCCATATGATGCTTTTGCTACCTTTATAGGATCTGCTGTATTTGACGATGGATGCTTTGAAAGATGGGACAAGACCTACAGCGATATATTACTAACAGAGGAGCCTATGAAAAATGTAAGATGTGATAAAGAAACCTTTGAAAAAGCTCGAAAAGACTATCCGAATATGATTGCAGCAGCCTTTGTAATGAGAGAAGAAGAAGTAATAGAAGCTCTTAAGGCACCATTCGTATTTATAGGAAGCGACTCTTTATTTAAAAAAGATATGGGACACCCAAGAGGAGCTGGAACCTTCCCTAGAGTATTAGGTAAATACGTTAGAGAAATGGGAGAGATAACATTGTTAGATGCTTTATGGAAAATGACCTTAGGGCCGGCTCAAAGACTAAATCTTGCAACTAAAGGTTCTATAAAAGAAGGCATGGACGCTGATATAACTATATTCGATCCTGAAACAGTAATTGACGGTGCAACCTTTGCTGAGCCTACACTCCCGCCTGTAGGAATAAGCCATGTTATATTAGATGGTAAAATAGCAGTTAAAGACAACGAAGTGATAGAAGGAAGACTTGGAAAATTTATAAAATATAAAAAGGGAGACAAATAAGATGAAAGATAAAATTGTAGAATTAACTCAAAAACTTGAACAAGAACTAAAGGAGTTAAGTATAAAGATTTATGAAAACCCAGAACTAGGTTATCAGGAACACAAATCAGCTAAACTACACATAGACCTATTAAAGAAATACGGATTTGAAGTTGAAGAAAACTATATGAACATAGAAACCGGATTTAGAGCAGAATACGACTCAAAAAAAGAAGGACCAACGGTGGCATTTTTAGTAGAATACGATGCACTACCGGGAATAGGCCATGGATGTGGACATAACATCCTTGGAGCTACAAGCACTGGAGCCTCTATAGCCCTTAAACAAATTATAGACGAAATAGGTGGAAAAGTAGTAGCCTTCGGCACACCAGCAGAAGAAACCAGTGGAGCAAAGGTTGTATTTGTTGATGAAGGAGCTTTTGATGATGTAGATTTTGCAATGATGGCACATCCAAACTTTGCTTACAATAGAAGCGGAAAATCTCTAGCACTAGAACCTATAGAATTTGAATTCACAGGCAAAACCTCTCATGCAGCAGCAGCCCCTGAAAAAGGAATTAACGCATTAGATGCAGTTATAAATACATTTAATGCTATAAACGCCCTTAGACAGCAAACCAGGTCAGATGCAAGAATACACGGAGTTATAACTAATGGAGGAGACGCAGCAAATATAATACCAGACAAAGCTGTAGCTCAGTTTTACGTAAGAGCACAAACCAAAACATATTTGGATGAATTAGTTGAAAAAGTAAAGAACTGCGCTAAAGGAGCAGCATTAGGAGCAGGAGTAGAGATAGAAATTTCAAACTACGAACTCAGCTATGATAATCTGGTGACCAATCACACTATGGATGATCTTTTTGTTGAAAAACTCATAGAATTAGGAGTAGCATCTGAGGATATTAAAGATCCAAGAGAAGGATACGGTTCATTGGATGCTGGGAATGTAAGTCACGTATGCCCAACAATACATCCATACTTTGATATAACAAATGATGTAAATATAGCTCCTCACACTAGAGAATTTGCCAGCTGTACATTAACAGACTATGCATATGAAAATATGAAGATAGCTATAGGTGCTTTATCACTTACAGCAGCAGAAATAATAAAAGATAAAGAACTTATGGAAAAAATTAAAGAAGAATTTGAAAAAGCTGAGAAGTAGTAGTAATATAGGCACAAGGAGGGTTTAATATGAGTAAAAAAATAACCCTGGTATTGATACTTACAATTTTACTTGGATTTAGCTACTTACATATTAATAATGCTAATAATATGGATAACCAAGAAAATTTAGTAATTGGAGAAGATATTAAATTTCCAGATGAATTTGATAACTACATTATATTAAACTGCGGGACACAGGAATAAAATAAGAACTTTAAAGGTGAGCTGAAGAATTTAAGCTCACCTTTGTATATAATTGCAAAATTACCATATAATGAAAGAATATATGCAATATAATTGAATAAATATAACTAAAGTGATAGAATTGTATAAAAGGAGGGGTTGAAATG
>JAABRS010000133.1 GCA_011390775.1 Clostridia bacterium
TTAAGGGTATATATTTCATATACTAAATATAAGGAGTGATTTTTTGAAAAGGACAATATTAAAAAAATATGAAGGTCGAATTACTAAAGACGGTGCAGGAGTTAAATTAAATAGAATTTTTAATAATAGAGATGTTGAAGAAGTGGATCCATTTCTGTTATTAGATTTTTTTGATTCTGACAATCCCGCGGACTATACCAAAGGATTTCCATGGCATCCCCATAGAGGAATAGAAACTATAACATATTTAATAGAAGGGGAGTTAGAGCATGGAGATAGCTTGGGTAACAGCGGTACTATAGAACCCTACGGGTGTCAGTGGATGACTGCAGGTAGCGGTATAGTTCATCAAGAGATGCCCCAAAAATCTAATAGAATGTTGGGAGCTCAATTGTGGCTTAATTTGCCAAAAGAAAATAAAATGACACATCCGGCTTATCGTGATATCACTATAGATGATTTGAAAACTCATGAAGATGAAAATGTGAAAGTTAACATTATATGCGGTGAATATAAAGGATTGAAAGGACCTGTTAAAGGCACTTATGTAGATCCTATTTATTTCGACGTGGAAATAAAACCTAAAAAAACCTTTGAATATTCTATTGATGAAGAAGAAAAAGTTTTTATTCTTATGATTAAAGGTAAGATTAAGTTTGATAGTGGAGAAAGTGCTGATTTTAATAAGGAAAAAGGAATTTTACTAACTCAAGGTGATAAAATAGAAATACAATCACAAAAGGGAGCTAGATTTTTACTATTTGCAGGTAAGCCTTTAAATGAACCTATAGCTTGGGGTGGTCCTATAGTAATGAACACTCAAGAAGAATTAAGTACTGCTTTTAAAGAACTAGACGAAGGAACTTTTATCAAATAAATTAAATCTCCAGAATTAATATTCTGGAGATTTTTTAATAGTTAAATAAAATAAGTATTTTATAATTATTATAAATACTTCACGAAAAAATTATCTATTTAATATTTTTTTCACCAAGGGAGCTCGTAATCTATGTACTACCCCTAACCCCGATCCTACTAGCGGTCTAAGGTAGAATTTGAATTCATCTGTTATCCCATTTCCTGAATTATTAATAAATTCAGGAGGCATTATTTTAGTTTTTGCTGCTATTTTTTTTAAATCCACTAACTGATAGTCTACTGAATAAAACCCTGTTCTTTGAATTGTTATAGATCCATCAATTTTATTCCATATAGCAAATTGGGCTGCCTTTTCTCCTACTTCCCTTGCTTCTCTTTGATCCACATCAGAAATACTTGCAATAGAACTTCTCTGAGGATATCCTAATGTATCGGCTCTCACTCTAGAAATGTTGAGTTTTGTTTTGATTAAATTTGACAACATATCTCCTAAAGCACTACTCCCTGAAAGCAAAACATTACCATGGGAATCTTTTTCTACACTATCTGTAAGTGATGTAGCTATTAAATTTCCATCCTGATCTTTTATGCCTTCGGATACTGCTATCAGACATCTTCCTAGTTTATCATAAGTTTTCTTTACATCATTCAAGAATTCATCAACTTTAAAAACTCTTTCGGGCAAGTATATTAAATGCGGTCCATCATCTGGGTATTTTTGAGCTAATGAAGATGCAGCTGTTAAAAAGCCTGAATGTCTCCCCATTACTACTCCAATATGTACTCCTGGCAATGCCCTGTTATCTAAGTTTAATCCCATAAAAGTTTCAGCCACATACCTTGCAGCAGAACCATATCCTGGTGTATGATCATTTAGTACCAGATCATTATCTATAGTTTTTGGTATATGAATAGCTCTAAGTTCATAACCGGCTTTATCTGCATTTTCATTTACTATTCTTACAGTATCCGATGAATCATTTCCTCCTATATAAAAGAAGTATCTCACATCGTGGGCATTTAAAACTTTAAATATTTCTTTACAGTACTTTTCATCAGGTTTAACTCTAGTAGATAGAAGGGCTGAAGATGGTGTGATTCCTACCTGCTCTAGATTATTTGTAGTTTCTTGAGTTAAATCCATAAAATTTTCATTAACTATTCCTTCGACTCCATTCAATGCACCATAAACCTTTGTGATTTGAGGGAATTTTCTGGATTCTAATACAGCTCCTACTAGGCTTTGATTAATTACTGCTGTAGGACCTCCTGATTGTGCTATTACTACTTTTCCTTTTAGTTCCATTGTAACAACCTCCTAGTGATTCGAGAGTTTTACTAGACTCTTGATAAAATATTAGTTACTTTATTGTTTATTATATAATAACTCGGGTAATAATAACAAGGTAATAATTATATATATATTATGTGTTAATAACAGTTTTAGTTCTAAAACGAAAGATTTGAAAATTTACTGAAGATTAAATAATGCTATAAATCGTAAAAATGCATTATTTCATTTTTTTGGGGTAAATATTTTATGTAGGATAAAGGAGGAATAGAAAATGAAAATCGGAATAATAGGATTAGGAAAAATGGGATACCCATTAACTCTAAATATAAATGAAATAATAATTATCGAAGGTTTAAGACTAAAGGATATTGAAGAAGGAATTTATAAACTTATTGCTCTACCTCTAAAAATAAAAGGAGTTGAAGCTTCTCCAATAAGAGCCGTATTAATAAAAGATTAAAATTAATTCTTACTTAACATATTATTTTTAACTTTTTATCATCAATAATATATATTTTCCCATAGCCTTAATTGAACCAAAGAGAATTCTAAATATATTTTTAATTCCATAATTTTTAATCATTTCTGTCTTTTTATTTATAAATAGATTTACATATAAATTTGTTTTCAATAATTCAAAATAATATCTTCTCAAACTAATTTTAGATGGTAGTATTGTAACCTGACCAAAGCTCCATTTTTCATAGTCTTCTTTTTGGTATAATAATCTATCTTTGTATTTTTCATACATTGTTAGATTGGGAAATGGGGTTAAGGGATTTATGGAGGATATCTCAGGTTCTAATAGCTTTATGTATTCTCTAATAGATTTAAAATCCTTCTTGTTCCAATCTGGATTAGCTATAAACGATGCCCATACATCTACTTTAAATGATTTAAGTATCTTAGCCGCCTTATAGTTATCCATAGTACCTGATTTCTTATTGTAATCTTTCATTTCTCTGTCATCAAAAGATTCATATCCTACCAATACAGCTTTCAAACCCAATTCTGCAAATTCTTTTATACTGTCTTTACATTCTATAATACCCTTAACAGAACCGTAGACTATATAATTTTTATTTAATTTTAACTCTTTT
Source organism: Clostridia bacterium (assembly GCA_011390775.1). Taxonomy (GTDB): domain Bacteria; phylum Bacillota; class Clostridia; order Tissierellales; family Dethiosulfatibacteraceae; genus UBA8670. The sequence goes on from JAABRS010000133.1 coordinate 3,274, forward strand.
GCTATAGAGATAAAAGTTTCTATTTTTTCTCTATTTGCAAAAAAATCATTATCTATGAACATTATTGTTGGTTCTTTTATATTATTTAAATCTCTCTTTGTCAGTTCTATGTCTATTAACTGTTCTTGTGCTCCTTCAATTCTCCATCTAAGGCAGAATTCACAAAGTTTACTACATCCCATTCCAAATTCCATAATAGCTGCAGGACGATATCCAAAGTATGAATATTTATCTCTGTATTTTCTAGTAGATTCTCTATCTGGAAGCAAGTACTCATTTCTTGATTTTTTCCCATTGGATTCATATGATTTTTCCCGAGATAAAATACCGTCAATTAAATCTAAGTCTTCACCTTTTCTCAATAAATCAAAAAATAAATTTAGGTTTCTTCTATTTGTATATTCAAACACATAATCTATAGAATCATCTTCAAAAGCTTTTGGATTTAAATAAGTTTGGGTACCCCCTATAAAAGTAATTATATTTTCATCTACCATTTTTGTTTCTTTACATAATTTTTTAATCATATTTACATCTATACAAAGGCTGGTTACTCCTACTAGATTTGGTTTATACTCCTTTATTTTTTTGCTTAGGGATTTAGTTTCAATAACCATATCATATATTTCTACATTGTGGTTATCTTTTACTACTCCATATATCATTTCTAATCCTAGGGGCTCTGAAAACATAAAGTCACTTAGAGTTATTGCCTTTTTAATTCTTGGAGGTCTAACTAATAATACATTCATTTTATCTCCTATATTTAAAATATATTTGGTGTAATTTTTTTCTTTATTTGATGTCTATAGTAAAGATTTACCCCAACATAGAATAAATATTTACCCGGATGAGCTAAAAATTCTTTTCTCAAAATATTTCTCTTAATAATTGAACTTAATGTAAATAATCTTTCATATAGATTCCAGTATGCATCTGTGAGTTCATTAGCTGTCATATTTGATGGTTTATATACCGCTTGAGTTCCATCAAAGCTGTATATGTCCTGATTAATAAATCTCCCCTGTTTTTTAATTTCTTTGAAAAATTTAGTTCCTGGAAAAGGTGTTAATATATAAAATCTCGGTACGGATATTTTATTTTTCTCAATAAAGTCCTTTGTATTCCTAATAGACTCTAGGGTATCTCCTTCTCCTCCTACTACCATTTCTGTAGAAACATCTATTCCATAAGACTGAATATTTGATATCAACTTAGAGTACTCTGATGGGTCTGCCCATCCCTTGTTCATAGCTACCAAACTCTCTTTAGAGGTGCTTTCCAGTCCAAAGCTAAGGGATATGCATCCGCTGTCTTTTAACTGCTCTAAAAGCTCATTATCCTCTCCAATTCTAATATCACATTGACTCATCCACTTTATGTCTAATTTTTTAATTTCATCTAGTAATTGATTTAAATATATTCTATCAGAAAAAATGTTGTCATCTAAAATCAAAATTTTTTTAAAACCTAAATCCTTTATCTGTACCATATCTCTTACAACCTCTTGGATAGGTTTTTTTATATATCTACCTTCATATAAACAGGCTACGGAGCAAAAACTACAAGTATTAGGACATCCTCTTCCTGCTTGTACTGGTAAAAAATCTCCTATTTTTTTATTTGTTATAAGGTCAAATCTTGGTAGCGGTGTAGATAATATTCCCTTATCTAAATTACGTTTATAAATTTTCTTTAAGTTTTTGTTTTCAAAGTCTTTTAAAACTTGGTTCCATACAAGCTCTGCATCACCGACTACTAAGGCATCACAGTATTTCAATGCTTCTTCCGGCATAATACTTGCCATATAACCCCCTAGTATTACCGTCTTTCCTCTTTTTCTAAACTCCTTTGCTAAATCTATAGAACGAAGAACACCATGACCCATGGTGCTAATACCAATTAAATCAGCATCTGTATCCATATTAACATCTTCTATTATCTCTAGAATAATTTCCGTTTCCCAATCATCTGGCATCATAGCAGCTAAAAGAGGCATAGCTAGACCAATAAAATATAACTTATTCTTTTTTATAGGATTATGGTTTTGATCATATGGACTTGGTTGAATAAGTAATATTTTTTTCATTAGTATCCTCTCACTATCTTTTTGATATATTGAAGACTTACAAAGCTACTTCCAATCAACATTTTAAAATTAGACTTAATACCATATTTTTTAATAAGAGCTATCATATGTTTAGGTCTCATTACTACTTTGTAATAGGCATTAAGTAATTCTAAATAAAATTTTCTAATACTCATATGCTCAGGTCTAAGTACTACATGTGCCATATCCCATAGGTAGTAGTCTTCTCTTTTTACAATCAATTCTGATGAATATTTA
>JAABRS010000134.1 GCA_011390775.1 Clostridia bacterium
AGAAACAGAAAAGAAATTCAAGAACCTATGATAGCAGAGTATAAGAAAAGAGTTTTTTACGCGGCTGAAAGAATTAATAAAATTCCTAATATGTCTGTACTAGATCCCAAGGGGACTTTTTATCTTTTTGTAAATATAAAAAAAACAGGATTAAATTCAGTAGAAGCAGCAGATAAAATACTAAGAGAAGCTAAGGTGCTTACGATACCGGGAGTATCATTTGGAGACTGCGGGGAGGGTTATCTAAGAATAGCCTGTACCGTAAAGATAGAAAAATTAAAAGAAGCTTTTGACAGAATGGAAAAAATGGATATATTTTCTTAATTATCTAAGAATTAAATATTATTAATCTAAAACAGGTAGAATTTAAAATGAATTCTACCTTAAAATTTACTATTTTGAATTGACAAAAATATGTATTTATTGTAACATGTTGATATACTTCAACACGTTATTTATGGAGGATTTTATGAAGCTAAAAATTCCAAACACATATGTACTGCTTTTTGTTATTGTTATAATATTTGGTGCGGCTTCTTTTTTTATTCCCTCAGGAACATTTGATAGAATCACAGACGCTGAAACAGGAATTACCTATGTAGTTTACGATAGTTTTAGATATATTGAAAAGGAAAACATTTCTTTTTTTGATTTTATTAAGGCTATTCCCGATGGAATGATGCAGGCAAGTGATATTATAATGTTCGTTCTTATTACAGGAGGTAGTTTTGGAATAATAAATTCTACCGGAACTATAAATACTTTGGTTAGTAGAATTGTTAAACTATATGGTAAAAACGGAAAAAGAGTTATACCAATAGTTATGATAGTATTTTCTTTAGCAGGAGCAGTATTTGGAACAGCAGAAGAAGCACTACCACTTTATCCAATATTTATAGCCTTAGCTTTGGCCTTAGGCTTTGATAGAATAACTGGTGTGTCAATGGTACTTTTAGGGACGGGTGCAGGATTTGTAGCAGGATTTTTAAATCCTTTTACAGTAGGTATAGCCCAAGAAGTATCAGAATTACCTCTATTTTCAGGAATAGAGATTAGACTCTTAGCTTACGTGATTTTTGTATCGACAGCAATAATATATGTTTATATACATGCAAGTAAAGTTGAAAAAAATAAAATAGACACAGTAAATTTATATGGAGATAATCAAACTTATGGCTATGACTTTGAAAATCTACCTAAATTTACAAGTCGACATAAAAGAGTTCTAGTAGTAGTGATAGTTTCTATTCTTTTTCTTGTAATTGGTATTGCAAAGTGGAAGTTTTATATTTTAGAAATTTGCACTACATTTTTAATAATGGGAATAGCCTCTGGAGTTGTATCAGGACTTCATTCCGGGAGGATTGTATCGGAATTTATTAAAGGGGCATCAAGTTTAATGTATGGAGCATTGATAATAGGAATGGCTAAGTCTGTAATGGTAATAATGGAATATTCAGAGATTATGGATACTGTGATTTTCAGATTATCCTTAATGGTAAGAGGCTTTGCACCCACTGTATCATCGATAATAATGTTTTTTGTACAAAGCTTAATTAATATTTTTATAACCTCAGGAAGTGGCCAGGCGGCAGTTACAATGCCTATAATGAAAAACTTAGCTGATATCTCGGGAGTACCTAGACAAACGGCAGTTTTAGCATTTCAATTTGGTGATGGATTTTCAAATGTAATTAGTCCAACTTCCGGATATTTTATGGCAGCATTAGGATTAGCAAATATAAAATGGCGAGATTGGTTGAATTATATGCTTCCTTTATTTATAATATGGTGTATAGAAGGTTGCATATTGTTAATTATATCAATAAATATTTTTTTATAAATAAGAAGATTGAGGTTGTATTATGGGTGGTTTAGCAAACAATGGATTTGACTGTGAAATATTAAAAGCTTTAGCTGATGATGTAAGAATAGAAATACTTGAGACTATAGGTTTAAAAGAACTTAATGTAAATGAGATAGCTCAGAAAACAAGTGTTTCCAGGCCTACAGTATCTCACCACCTGCAAATTTTAAAAAGAGCAGATTTAGTATCAGCAAGAAAAGATGGTAAAGAAACTTTTTACTCAGTAAACACATACACCCTTACATCTATATCACAGTCGCTACTGGGCTTTATTAATTTTGGGAAATTCCAGTAAAATTTTTTGATCAATAGGTTGATGTTCTTAAACACGTAAACATGTTTTGGTTATATAATCTTAAAAGAACCTAGACCTTTGAAATACAAGACATATATTTATATAAATAAATCAAAGGAGGAAATATGAAATTAACGGATTATATCTCAGAAGAAGAAATTTTAAAAATTTTTACAGATTTTGTTTCTGTAGAAGGTCATAAAGATGTTGAAGTCAGAGAATCAAAGGCTGCACAATTTATTTACGATACTTTGAAGGCAGAAGGAATTGAAGTTGAATTGGATGAGATAGAAAAAAACAGACCAAATGTGTACGGTTACTTAAAAGGAGAAAAAGAAGGTATAGAGCTTATGTTCAACGGTCATACTGATACTATACCAGGTTTTACAATGGATTTTGAACCCTTTAAACCTTTTGAAAAAGACGGAAAAATCTACGGAAGAGGAACCTGCGACATGAAAGCAGGCTTGACTGGTTACATGGCTACACTTATAGCATTGAAAAGAGCCGGTGTAAAGCTTAAGAAGACTGTAATGCTGGCTGGTGTAATTGGAGAAGAAGAAAGATCTAAGGGAACTGAAAGATTGATAAAAAAAGAAATAGTTCCAAACAAGGTAATTATAGGTGAACCTACTGAACTTAAACCTTCTATAGCGCATAAAGGTATGGAGTGGATAGAAGTTAAATTCACTGGAAGATCAACTCACGGTAGTAGACCTAAAGAAGGAATAAATGCTGTATATTTAGCATCAAAATTTTGTAACATTGTAAGGGAAGATCTTCAAGAAAGAATCGAAAGTAGAACTTTTGACTTAGTTGGTCACGGTACAATTAACGTTGGAGTTATAAAAGGAGGAAATGATCCTAATATAGTTCCAGATGAATGTATCGTTCAAATAGATAGAAGATGGCTCCCGAGTGATACTTTAGAAGGGATTCATAAGGAGGTGGAAGATGTAGCAAAAAGCGTTACGGAAGAGCTTGGTGGAAAGTACAAAGTGAGAGCACTTAGAGAATTTACAGCTTCTATGATAAATGCACCTCACAGTATAGACAGAGAAGATGATTTTGTTAAAGAAACATTAGAATCTTGTGAAAAAATATTGGGTTATAATCAAGAACCCGTAGCTTTTCCGGCTTGGAGTGATGCAGGATTGTTAAGTAATCACGTAGGATCAAAATGTATAATAATTGGACCGGGAAATATTAATCAAGCCCATTCTAATGATGAATTTTGTAAAAAAGATGAAATAATTAAAGCGGGAGAAATATATTTCGACCTAGCTTTAAAAATATGTTCTTAAGGAGGAAAAGATGAAAAAATTTCAAATACCACACACTTATGCATTGTTATTCTTTATAATTATTTTCGTAACTTTATTAACATTTGTTGTACCAGCAGGATCTTTTGAAAGAGCTGTGGATGATGCAACGGGAAGGACATTTGTTGTTCCGGATAGTTTTGAATATATAGAAAGCAATCCAGTTGGATTCTTCGACATGTTTAAGGCAATTCCAAAAGGAATGGAACAAGCCGGGTATATAATATTCTTTGTTCTTATGATAGGAGGTTCCTTTGGAATATTACAGGGAACAGGAGCTATTGAAGCCGGCATAGGCGAAGTAGTTAAAAGTACTAAAGGAAAAGAAAAAATAGTAATACCTTTAATTATGTTTATATTTTCCTTAGCAGGAGCGATTTTAGGTTCTGCGGAGGAGATGCTGCCTTTCTATCCTATTGTAATAGCATTGGCAATTGCTTTAGGATTTGATACAATTACCGGGACAGCCATGGTATTACTTGGAGCAGGAGCAGGATTTGCTGGAGCATTTTTAAATCCATTTACAGTTGGTATAGCACAGGGAATAGCAGGATTACCTTTATTTTCAGGTATTGGTTATAGATTAATCGGATATTTTGCAGTACTTGGATCAGGGATTATATACGTATATAGATATGCTAATAAAATCCAAAAAAATCCAGAATTAAGTCCAACTTATGAAGATGATAAAAACAGTAAACACAATTACGACTTAGATGAGATACCTGAATTTACAGGAAAACATAAGGCAGTACTAGGAGTATTCGTAGTAGGACTTGCTATATTAGCTTTTGGTGTTGTACAGTTAGGGTTTTATATAACAGAATTATCAGCTATGTTTTTAATTATAGGAATAGCTTCAGGTATAGTAGCTAAGATGGGTATTAATCAAATTGCAGAAGAATTTGTAAATGGAGCCAAGGAACTTGTATATGGAGCCTTAGTTATTGGGCTTGCTACATCTATAATGGTTGTTATGCAGGAAGGTAATATAATGGATACTATAATATATGCATTAGCTTCTGTAGTGCAGGGATTACCACCGGCTCTAAGTGCTGTAGGTATGTTTATAGTACAGAGTTTCATTAACCTTATAGTACCATCAGGAAGTGGACAGGCTGCAGTTTCAATGCCTATCATGGCGCCTATGGCTGATGTTGTAGGAATAACTCGACAAACATCAGTACTTGCATTCCAATTTGGTGATGGATTCTCAAATGTTATATCACCAACATCAGGATACTTTATGGCAGCGATTGCTATAGGTGGAATAAAATGGGAAAAATGGGCTAGATGGATGCTTCCGTTATTCTTAATATGGAGTGCAATCGGTGCGACTCTTGTATTCATTTCAGTTTTAATCAACTACGGACCATTCTAAATATTGTTAAATTGAGTCGGGGAATTAATTCCTCGGCTTTTTTATATTGAGTTTTTCTTGTTAAAATATTATGATATAATAAGTTAACAATTCAAGGAGGCTTATATGAAAAAAGAATCTTTTAAAATAATTATAAAAGAACAAGCTGGGCTAATGAGAATAAGAATAAAAGACATGTTAAAACCTTTAGATTTAGATATTGTGGAATGTACATCTGACAATGTTTTATTTAACGAGATTAAAGAAAATAAAGAACTTCTATGTTGTATTATACTTCACATTGATGATATAGAAGGCTACGATATTGTTAATCAAATTAAAAGCAAAGAAAACAAAACACCTATTATAATTTTAACAACTAATAAAAAAAGAAATTTTCATATAAAAGGTATACAATTGGGAGTCAGTGATTTAATACTTGTTCCTTTTAAAGATAGTACTCTATACTCTAAAGTTCAAAGATATGTTGATGAGAAAAGAAATAGTTATATTGAACTTGTATCATTTGATTTTGAAAATTATTTGCAAGGTGAAATAAGAAAGGCTCAAAAGGGAAATTTTCCCTTGGCAATTATGTTTACAACTTTAGTAATAGATGAAGATTCTGGTTTCAAAGTTGATGAATTAGAACATAATTATTATTCGAACATATATTTCAATGAAATAAATAAACTGTTTTGGAAAACAGATATTTTTATTAGATTTC
>JAABRS010000135.1 GCA_011390775.1 Clostridia bacterium
ATTTCCTGTAAATAAGAATATATATTTATTATACTCACCCCTACCTTATTAAAAAGCTGCAGTTATTTGCAGCTTTTCTTTATCTCACTAATTACTTCGTCTACTATATTTTTTTCATCTATCTTTTTGATTAATTTCCCTTTTTTAAATAAAACGGCTTTTCCTCTTCCTCCTGCTATACCTATATCTGCTTCTCTTGCTTCTCCCGGACCGTTTACAATGCATCCCATTACAGCTATTGTAATATCTGTTTTTATTTTTTCTTCTATTATTCTATTCTCTATTTCTTTTGATAAATTTTCAATATTTATTTCCGTTCTGCCGCAGGTTGGGCAGGATATTATATTGGGTCCATAAGGTCTTAAATTAAGGTACTGAAGAATTTTTCTGCCAACTCTTACTTCTTCTACAGGATCTGCAGTTAAAGAAACTCTAATAGTATCTCCTACTCCTTGTAAAATTAACCCTCCAATACCCATGGATGATTTAATAATTCCATTTTCATATGTACCGGATTCTGTTACTCCTAAATGAATAGGATAATCTATTAGTTTAGATAATTTAAAATTGCTTTTGTAATTTTCAACAACATTACTGGATTTAATTGAAACTACAATATTTTCGTATTCAAATTTTTCTATTTCTTTAATCTGATCCACTGCACTTGCTACTAAAGAGTTTACATTAACACCATTATATTTTTTTATGTATTCTTTTTTTACTGAACCTGAATTTACACCTACTCTAATTGGAATATTTTTATCTTTACAATCATACACTACTTTTCTAACTCTATCTTCTGAACCTATATTTCCTGGGTTTATTCTTATCCCATCTGCTCCGTTTTTTATTGAGCTTAAAGCTAATCTATAATCAAAATGTATATCTGCAATTAGAGGTATAGATATTTCTTTTTTTATTTCATTAATTGCTTCAGAACTTTTTTCGTCAGGAACGGCTACCCTAATAATATCACAGCCTGCTTCCTCTAATTTTAAAATTTGTTCGACAGTAGCCGTAACATCATGAGTTTTAGTATTTGTCATAGACTGTACTGTAATTAAATTACCATTACCGATTTTTACATCTCCATATTTTACTAATTTAGTCATTTTAACACCTATCTTAAAATTTTTATTATGTCATTATAAAGCACAAAGAACATCAAAGCCATTAGAAGTACGAATCCAACAAAATGGATATATCCTTCTTTATCAGGAGGAATTCTTTTTCCTCTGATTTTTTCAACTAGCAAAAATAATATCCTACTACCATCTAAGGCAGGTATTGGAAGTAGATTTACAAAGCCTAAATTTATGCTTATAAATGCTGCTAAATTCAATAATGGATATAATCCTAAGCTAGCGGCTTGACCTATCATATTAACTATCCCAACCGGTCCCGCAATTGCTTCTGAGCCAACTTGACCGCTTACAAGCATCACAATAAAATCAAACATAAGACCTATATAGTAAGTTGTCTTAAATATTGATCCAAATATAATATTTGTTATAGATTTTTCTGATGATGTATAAAATCCAAGAGTTATTTGTTTCTTAGGTAATATTTCAACCTTTATATTTTCTTCATCTCTTAAAACCTGTATGTTTATCTCTTTACCTTTTGAATCATTAATTAATTCTCTTGTTACAGACCACTCTTCTGTTTTAATTCCGTTTATTGATATTATCTCATCTCCGCTTCTCAAACCTTCTTTATAAGCGGGCATAGTTTCATCAATGAATCCAATTATATTTGTATACTCATCATCTATTATTTCAGGAGATATTCCTATCATGTATCTATAGTTTTGATTTACTTTGTATGTGTATACTTCGTTTTCTCTTTCTACTGTTATCGCGTAGTCTTCACTACTGGAAGAAATTTCTTCTTGGATTTCTTCCCAGTATTTAACTTTTTCATCGTTAATTTGTACTATTTCATCTCCTACTCTTAATCCAGCATTATATTCATTTAAAGAATTATCCAACTCTTCTACGGTATTACCAGAAATTCCATAGATACCAATTACTAAAACAAATACAATTAAAGCTAAAACAAAATTCATAAGAGGTCCCATAATTATAACCTTAAGTCTTTGAAGTACAGATTTTGAGTTAAAACTGTTTTCAGAGAAGGAGTCGTCATCTTCTCCTTCCATTTTAACGTATCCACCAATGGGGAATAACTTTATTGAATATTTTGTTTCTCCTTTTTGTATGCTTTTTATTTCAGGTCCCATTCCAATAGAAAATTCATGAACTGTTATTCCTACACTTTTAGCAGCCCAAAAATGTCCAAGTTCATGAATAATTATAACAAGTGAAAATACAACTACTGATGATATTAATGTTGTCAATTTTATCCTCTCCTAACTAATTAAGATAGAAAAATAGTAAATTATAGGTGAAACTAGTATTACACTATCAAATCTATCTAAAAATCCACCATGTCCTGGTAAAAAATTACTGTAATCTTTTATATTGTTTTGTCTTTTTATCTTTGATGCAATTAAGTCTCCACTTATTGAAAAAATAGATGCAGTTGCTGTAAAAAGGATTATCCAAATTATATTATAATTACCAATAAAACTATTAAATATAATTGAAATAATAATGCTTCCTACTATGCCCCCTATAGCACCTTCAACAGTTTTTTTAGGACTTAGAACCGGTGATAACTTATGTTTGCCAAATAATCTTCCTGTAAAATAGGCAAATGTATCATTACCAAAGGCTATTATATATATATACCACACAAATAAGGTGTCATTCAATAAAAATAGGTGATACATAAAAAAACTTATGTAAAAACCTCCTAATAAATTTATTACAATATTTTCTAATTTTATATTGAAAAAAGTGTAGAAAAATAAATTCCCTATCATATATAGAATTAAAGTTGAACTTACAAGAGAATTTGAATTGCTTACAGCAAAAATTAAAAAAACACCATTTAAAATAAAATTCAAAAAATAACCAGTTTTAAAAATATCTTGTTTAAATGCTTTACTTAGTTCCTTTATGCAGAATGTTGCAATGAAAAAATATACAACATAATAAAACATACCGCCTAAATATGTTGATATTCCAAGTATTAATCCTCCTATAATGCCTGTTGCTAATCTTTTTTTCATGTATATACCTACCTTTAAGAAGTACCAAATCTTCTATTGCGTTTTTCAAACTCTTTTAATGCTTTTATGTATTCTTCTTTTCCAAAATCTGGCCATAATGCTTCAGTAAAATAAAGTTCCGCATATGCCAACTGATATAACAAAAAATTGCTCAGTCTTTGCTCACCGCTGGTTCTTATTAAGAAGTCTGGATCGGGAATATTTTTAGAATATAGAAATTTTTTTATATATTCTTCGTCTATTTTATCATATACTTCTTTATTTGTTTTATATTTATCGATTATTTTTTTTACGGCTATTGCTATTTCTTTTCGGCTGCCGTAATTTAATGCAATATTCAAATAAAGTTTGTCATTGTCTTTAGTTCTATTATGTAGACTGATAACTGCTTCTTTTGTTTTTGTTGGTAATTCATCTATAGAACCAAAAATATTAACATTAACTCCCTTTGATTCTAATATTTTACTTTTTAATCTTGCAAATTCTACTAAAAGATCCATTAGATAAGAAACTTCTTCTTTTGCTCTTCCCCAATTTTCAGTAGAAAAAGCATAAATTGTCAGATATTTAATTCCTAAATTTCCTGTGGTTTCTATTAATTCTTCTAGTCTTTTCATACCTTCTCTATGGCCAAAAAATTTATTTTTATTATTTTCTAAAGACCATCTTCTATTGCCATCCATTATAACAGCAACGTGAACTGGAAGCTTTTCTGTATTTAAATTTTCCATAATATCCACATAATCACCTCTTAAAGAAAATACCCCTTCTATAAAGGGGTTATCTTTAATAATAAGTTACTACAATTTCAATTGATTTTTCAGAGATTTTTTTTACTCTAACAACAATTGGTGTGTCCTTATCTTGATTAAATTTTTCATTACTTCCCTTTGTTTTTTTTATGAAAAAAATAAAGTTGCCATCAATATTTAGTTTATTGATTACAGTATAAAGATTTTCACCAATTAAATCTGTAGAATTAAACTTCAAGTATATCTTTTTCCTTTTTTTCGTAAATTTCATCTATTTCTTTAGAATATTTATCAATAAGTTCTTGCACTTTGCTTTCTGCATCTTTTAAATCATCTTCTGTCATTTCAGATTTCTTTTCCATTTTTTTAAATGTATCTAAAGTATCTCTTCTTTCATTTCTAAGAGCTACTTTTGCTTTTTCAACTTCTTTTTTTACTGTTTTAATAAGGTCTTTTCTTCTTTCTTCAGTAAGTTGTGGTATTACTAGTCTAATTATTTTACCATCGTTTCCTGGATTAACTCCTAATTCAGAAATTTGTATAGCCTTTTCAATATCTTCAAGAACATTTGCGTCCCAAGGTTTAATAACTAAGACTCTAGGTTCTGGAGCAGATATATTAGCAATTTGATTTAATGGTGTTTTTGTTCCATAATAATCAACCATAATTTTTTCTACTAATTTTGGATTTGCTCTTCCTGCTCTTATGGTAGAAATATCATCTTTGAAATATTCAACAGTTTTTTTCATTCTTTCTTCTAATTCTTTATGTTCTTTTAAATACATTACTCTTCCTCCCTTTTTATAATTGTACCTATTTTTTCACCTTTAATAATTTTAATAATATTTTCAGGTTTTTCTATACTAAATACAATAATTGGTATGTTATTATCCATACATAAAGATGTAGCAGTCGAATCCATAACCTTTAATTCTTGATTTAATATATCAATATAATTTAGATTATGATACATCTTTGCAGCTGGATTAATATTAGGGTCATCGTCATATACTCCTTCAACACCTTTTTTTGCTAGAAACAATACTTCTGCATTCATTTCTGCCGCTCTTAGTGCAGCAGTTGTATCAGTTGAAAAGTATGGATTACCCGATCCTCCGGAAAAGATTACAACTCTTCCTTTTTCCATATGACGTATAGCTCGTCTCCTTATGTACGGTTCAGCCACCTGTCTCATTTCAATTGCTGTTTGCACTCTGGTAGGTACTCCTAAAGTTTCTAAAGCGTCCTGCAAAGCCATGCCGTTAATAACAGTAGCCAGCATACCCATATAATCTGATGTAGCTCTATCATTTAATTTTGCACTAGCACCTCTCCAGATGTTGCCTCCGCCTACAACTATAGCAATTTCTATTCCCATATCGTTTGCTTTTTTAATTTCTCTAGAAATTTCTAGAAGGGTCTCTTCATCTATACCCCCTGTTTTGTTTCCTGATAGGGCCTCACCACTAATCTTAAGAACAATTCTCTTATACTTAGAATCCATAAAGCCTCCTTGAAAGCATAATTTTAATGGAGAACTAAAAAGTTCTCCATTATAATAATATTACATATCCATTTGTTTAGCAACTTCTTCTGCAAAATTCTCTTCTTTTTTTT
>JAABRS010000136.1 GCA_011390775.1 Clostridia bacterium
AGCATTTCTTCTATAGTCCATGATTGATCTGCTGCTGCACCTTCTGCACCGAAGTCATCCGCATATGCTAATCCCGACAAACCTACTATTAATACTAAAGCTAAAGTTAAAACTATTTTTATATTTTTCATTTTTTTAATCTCCTTTCAAATCTTTTATTTTTTCTATGTCTAGATTATACGATTAAGTTGTGAAGATTTTATGGAGATAAAGTTTGCTTTATTCTAAAATAGCTCCTTCACTTGCTGATTTTACTAATTTTTTGTATCGTGCTAGATATCCTGTGACCTCTTTTTTTGGTTCAAACTTCCAATTATCTTTTCTTTTTTTCAATTCTTCTTCACTTACATGTAAATGAATACTTTTATTAATTACATCTATAGTAACTTTATCATCATTTTTTATAAATGCAATTGGACCTCCAGCTGCGGCTTCAGGTGAAATATGTCCTACAAAGCATCCATTATTTGTTCCTGAAAATCTTCCATCGGTTATAACAGCAGTGGTTTTGTTTAATCCTTGTCCGTAAAGCATTTTTAGCGGCAGATACATTTCTCTCATTCCAGGTCCCCCTTTTGGACCTTCATATCTTATTACAACTACATTTCCGGCTTTTATTTCTTTTTTTTCTATTGCTTCTACACATTCTTTTTCACTATCAAAACAAATTGCTTTACCAGTAAATTGACGTGCTTCTTCAGCAATTGCCGCTGGTTTTGCTACACCAGTATCTGGAGCAATATTTCCCCTCATAATTGCAAGACCACCTAAAATACTGTGAGGGTTTTCAAGAGTTTTTATTACTTCAGGGTTTTTAGGGTATAGACTTATAAACTCATCTAAGTTTTTCCCAAGATTTTGGTTATTTACGGTCATAACATCTGTAAATAATTTCTCTCTCATTACCTTCATAACTTCCGGTACTCCTCCTGCTTTATAGAGATCTTCACAATCATATTGCAAAGATGCAGGATTTATTTTAGCAATAAGAGGTATTTCTTCACTGTATTTATCAAATAGATCTAATATATTTTTAGTATCAAAACCTAATTCGTGAGCTAGTGCACATGTATGTATAACTGCATTTGTTGAACCACCTACAGCCATCATTACCATAATTGCATTTTCAAGAGCCTCTTTTGTCATTATGGATCTTGAAGATATATTTTCTAATACCATTTTTACAATTTTTTCACCACTTACAAATGCACTTCTGTATCTTTCATGATAAACAGCAGGTATAAGTCCTCCTCCTGATAAAGTCATACCTAACGCTTCAGAAAAAGCACACATAGTATTAGCTGTTCCCATAAACTGACACGATCCGCAGGTTGGAGCGCACATTGAAGTTAATTTTTGCAAATCATCATAAGTTATCTTATCCGTTTGATACATTCCAAGACCTTCTGATATTGAAGTTGTATCACTTTTAGCTTTTTCTGCATATGGAGGGCCTGAGATCATAGAGCCTCCCGGCACTAAGATTGCCGGAATATCTAGTCTAGCTGCAGCCATAAGCATTCCTGGAACTATTTTATCGCAACTTGCAAGTAATACTAATCCATCAAACTGATGAGCTCGAGATTGAATTTCTATACTATCTGCTATAGATTCTCTAGAGGGTAGTACATAATGAGCTCCATAGTGATTATCTGCAACTCCATCACAACAGGCTATAACACCGAACTCTACTGGAGTACCACCTCCACGATATATTCCATTTTTTACATTTTCAGAAACTTTTCTTAAATTATTATGACCCGGTACCATTTCATTAAATGAATTTGCTATACCTATGATTGGTCTGGAAATATCATCATCTGAAAATCCGTTTGCCTTAACCAAAGTCTTATTCGAAATAAAATCAAATTTATTAAACTTTCCAACATCATTTTTATACATAAATAGCTCCTTTAATTAAATACATTTATTTTATAAAGAATAACTCTGATTCTGTAATCAGAGTTATTCAAACATTACATATATGTTATTATTTTTAGAATCCTATATGTCCTTCTACCGGAACCATACATAAGAATCTAAGCTTTTTACCTTCTTTTGTAGTATTCACAAGTTGATGCTGTATGTTTGGAGGTATAAAGCTAAAGGAACCTTCACATATTTCATGCTCTTTACCGTCTAGGTGTAATACTCCTTCACCTTCTAATACATAAACATAATGAGGAAAATCGTGTTTGTGATCTGCAGAGTATCCTCCTTCTCCTACTTCAAATAAACGAAGTACATTTTCTTCTGAACCGGTTTCCGGTGATATTAATACTTTGGCTTTTACATTTTGATATTTATCACTTTTTAAGTTTATTACTTTAATATCTTTTTCGTTAGCTGCTATCATAGTTTCCTCCAATTATTTTTAATCTACAATTGTGTGTGGATTTAATATGTTATTTGGGTCAAAAGCTTTTTTGATATTTTTCATTATTTCTATTTCTCTTTCTGTATACTGCATAGACATGTGTTTCATTCTTGTTTTTCCTGTACCGTGTTCTGCAGTTACAGTACCACCAAGTTTAATGGCAGCGTCGTACATTTCATTTCTTATATCTTCCAAATAATCTGGAAGTTTACCATCTTCAAGCATTATAAAGTTATGTACGTTTCCATCAGCTATATGACCAACTGAAGGTGCTGTAGTATTGTATTTTTTAGCTATTCTATTTAATTCATTAATCATTTCAGGTACTTTTGAAGAAGGTACTGCTATATCCAATGCGTCGGCTATATTTTCTTTGTATGCTGTGTAAACATTACTTCTTATGTCTAAAAGAGTTTTTTGTTCGCTGGTAGTTTCAGCAATTAGACTATCTACTGCACCATTTTCTTCACACATTTCTACTATTCTTCCACTTTTGTCATATAGATCATCTTCACATGTTTCATCAAGTATAAACATAAGGTCTACTGTTCCTTTTTGAGCCGGCCAGGTTAATCCTAAATGTTTAGCAGACTCAAGAGATGTCACTTTTTCCATATACTCAATAGCCAAAGGTGTTATTCCTTCTTGAAGGATTTTTGGAACTACATCTGCAGCTTCTTCCTTAGAGTCAAAAGATACTACTAATGTACCTATGTGCTTGTTTTTAGGATAAAGTTTTAATGTTGCCTTTGTTACTATACCTAAAGTTCCTTCACTCCCTATTATCATATGTAAAAGATCGTATCCCATGTTGTTTTTTATAAGTTTTCCACCGAAATTTACTAATTCTCCAGTTGGAAGAACAATTTCTACACCTTTTACATGATTCCTCATAATACCGTGTTTAACAGCTCTTACTCCTCCAGCATTTTCTACTACCATACCTCCTATTTGAGCTCCTTCATCACCTGGATGAACGGGAAAGAAAAGCTTGTCGTAAGGAGAAAGTTCTTCTAATAATCCTTCTAGAGTCATGCCTGATTCTACAGTTATCATAAGGTTTTTGTCATCAAATTCTACAGTTTTGTTTAATCTTTCTAAGGATACAATTATACTTGGTTGAGTTGGCACAGCAGCTCCACAAAGACCTGTACCTCCTCCTCTTGCTACAACGGGAAATTTAATTTCATTTGCATATTTAACTATTTCAGAAATCTGTTCAGCTTTTTCTGGTTTTATAACTATACAATCTTCGTCTGCAACAGGTCTAATCTTAAATTCAGTTTCGTCATATAGATAACTTTTCATTTGACTTAAATCATCTACTACATAGTCTTGTCCAACTATTTCAACCATTCTATCAATTATTTCTTTTTTCATATCTTTTCCTCCGTTCTGATATTTATTTTGCTTCTACTTTCCATCCTCTAATTCCTTTAATTAATAATGGCAATATTATAACAGGAATTGCTACATATCCCATTGTACCATATCCTTTTGCTATAAGAGGAAGTAATCCAAATTGAGCTATACTCCATGTTATTATTACGTATACAATAGATGCTATTATGCTTCGTTTTGTTTCCATTTCTTTTGATCTTTCAGGGCTTTCTTTTCTACCCCACCAGGTAACTATTCTTTGAGTATTTCCAAATATTAGATTAACTCCAGTGGATACAGCTCCAACAAGTATTAATACGGAAATTAAAGGTACCATCCAATTTGATCCAACACCATTCATTACAACGAATAAAGATGGTACACTTTCAGTCAAAATTCCTTCTTGGTAGAATCCCATGATTCCTAATGTTGCTATCATTAATATAATAACATTTATTACAAATCCCCAGGATGCTGCTTTTTTTACGGTCTTTACATCTTTTAGAGCATGACTGTGAGCAAGATATGCTCCTAAACAACATGACTGAAATCCTGCATATACTAAAGATCGCCAAATAGCATCCCAAATAGTTGCATCACTTGGTAATGCTCCACTCTTTAGTCCTGCTATGTTTTGAGTAATATTAGACCAATTAGCAAAAACATTTGGAATATAAACAATCAATATACCTACTATAATAAATATTGCAATATAAGAAGCTGCTTTTCTTACTACAGATGCACCAAAAATTGTTAGTAAGAATATAGCGCCAGCAATTAAAACAGTATTCAATAAATAATTTGTACCAAATACAGTGCTAAGTGTCGCTCCTCCAGTTGCAAATGCTACTGCTGTTGCTGTTAATAATATTAAGTTATATACTATTTCAAATACATTTGCCATTACTTTATCAACTGGTTTATAAAAACTTTCTGCCCAACTTCTGTAGTCAAATAATTTGTGTTCTACTGCATACTTCCATGCATAATAAAATACAAATGCTTCAACAGCTTGTGAAATAATTGGTGTGAACACTCCAAACCATCCAAATTTTGTGTAATATGAAACCACTTGTGCTCCTGATGCGAATCCTCCACCAAAGTGAGTTGTGAACCAAACAAATGCAACAGCGAAATATGCTGGCATAAGTTCTTTTACAGCGTCTTGTTTTACATTAAGTTTTGCTTCTTTCATTCCTTTATCCTCCTTAAAATATATTTAGAATTTTATTCTTTCTAAAAAAACTACCCTCCTTTATTACTTATTTTTAATTTTATTAATTAGTTTAGGCACTATTTCATAAATATCACCAACAATACCGTAGTCAGCAATATTGAATATAGGTGCCGATGGATCAGTATTAATTGCTAATATCATTTCTGAATCTTTCATTCCTGCTAAATGCTGAGGAGCCCCTGATATACCACATGCTATATATAGTTTAGGCTTAACTCTATTTCCGCTGTATCCAACTTGATGTGATTTTTGAATATATCCTTCATCTACTAGAGGTCTTGAAGAACCAACTACTCCCCCCAGAGCATCTGCTAGTTCTTTTATTAATTTAAAGTCTTCTTTACTCTTTAAACCCTGTCCTGCAGAAACTACTACTTTCGCTTCAGAAATATTAACATCTTGATGTTCTAATTCCTTGAGAACTTTTATGAGATTGTATTCTTTAATGTATGCTTTTTCTCTTATAACCTTACCTTTTAAATCAGGATTCCTTTCATCCTCA
>JAABRS010000137.1 GCA_011390775.1 Clostridia bacterium
GTTATGAAAATATATTTTTTGATAGTATTGGTACTAAAAATATAAAGAATAATAAAAGAGTTATCGACAATATGATAGATGATGATCAAATAAGAACAGAGTTTAATACGGATAATGCACAGCAAAAAGGATCTATAGTTTCTATTGATTATTCATTGTCCACACCTTCGGGAATTAGTGCTGAAAGATTGGTAGAGATTAAAGATTGGAATATTTTAAGATAAGAGGTATCTATGCTTAAGGACAACAGAGGATTTACTATTTTAGAAATAATTATAACTCTTGCTATTGGAGTAATTGTTATCACTATGGTAGGTAGGTTTTTAATAACCAATTTAAATCACTACAACAGAATCAACGACAGTACTGAGATTATTGATCAGGCTCAATTTGTTACCAGTTTTTTAGATTTAGAGTTATCTGAGTGTGCCGGGATAAGAAGTATAACTTCAATTGATGGTTTAAATCTAATTAATTCAAATTCCGGAAATTATATTAAACATATTGAGCTATATACGAGAGATTCCAGCCATATGGTAAATCCAAGTTTTCAGTTGAAAAACGGAAATGATATTTTTTATAAAAGTCATAGTGAACTTGGTACTTATATTGATAAAATATATGTAGCACCTATACCTAAAAATCAATCATTCAGAGATAGCAAAGGAATAGCGTATAAGATTTATTTTAAAAAAGATAAAAGCACTTATAGTATTGATAAATCAATACATTTTAGGAATAAATAATAACTTGCTAATAGACTGTTAATAATATATAATCTATATGAACATAATTTGGCAGAAAGAGGCAGAATTGAATAAAAAAGGTTTTACATTAATAGAACTTATTGTTACAATAGGATTGCTGATTATTTTGTTTTCTATAGTAGTACCTAGGATTAATACTGATAGATACTATATGGAAAAGATTTCTAAAGAACTTTTATACGACTTGAAGGATATAAAAGTAAAAAATATGACATCAGAAAATGATAGCTACTCCTTGACTTTCTATCCTGATTTTTATATTTTAAAAGTAGGTACAAATACTGGAATAAAACAGTATAAAAAGGTTGAATTAAAAGAGAATTTTTCATTTATGTATTCCTTTCAAAACCTAACTTTTAACTACAGAGGTAGTCCCAGTCACGGTCAAACTATCACATTGAAAGACTTAAAAACAGAAGCTATAAAGCAGATTACAATAGTACCTGTAACAGGTAGAATATTACTAATTGAATGAGGAGGATACAATGATATCAGCAGGAGATTTTAAGAAGGGTATCACCATACAGTGGAGAGACGGTATCTGGCAGATACTTGACTTTCAACATGTTAAACCCGGGAAGGGTGCAGCTTTCGTTAGAACTAAGATTAAAAACATACAATCTGGAGCAATTAGAGAAGAAACATTTAACCCAAATGATAAATTCCCTAAAGCTCATATAGAAACTAAAGAAATGCAGTATTTATACAACGATGGTGTTTTATACTACTTCATGGATCTTGAGACTTATGCTCAAACACCTTTAAATCATGAGCAGGTAGAGGAAGCTATTCCATTTATAAAAGAGAATGAAACAGCAGTAATGAAGTTCTTTGAAGGAAAACCAATTGAAGTACAGGCGCCAAATTTTGTTGAATTAGAAGTTACCCATACAGAACCAGGGGTAAAAGGTGATACGGCAACAAACACTTATAAACCAGCAACTGTAGAAACAGGAACTGTAATAGATGTACCGTTGTTTGTTGAAATAGGTGATAAAATAAAAATAGATACTAGAACAGGTGAATACCTATCAAGAGTATAAAAGGAGGAAAAAATGGATTTTTTATATGAAAAAATTGCATACTTAAATGGACTTTTAGATGGAATGGATATTGATAAGAACGGTTCAAAAGAAGGAAAAGCGTTGTTGTTAGTTTCAGAAATACTGGAAGACATAGTAAGTATAGTAGAAGATTTAGACGTAGAACAGGAAGAAATGGAAGATTATGTAACAGCTATAGATGAAGACTTATCATCAATAGAAAATGAAATATTTGAAGACTTAGATGATGACCTTGACGAATTAGACGACATGGAAATAATAGAGGAATAAATAAAAAGGAGAGTTTATTCTCCTTTTTTTAAATAAAATTGTAAAAAATATAATCATTTGCTATAATTATTCTATATAAAGGAGGTCTTCAAATGAATGCAAAAAAAGAATATTTGAAAAACGGACAGGTTCACATATCTACAGATGTACTTAGTATTATTACTAGTATTGCAGCTAGAGAAATAGAAGGAGTTCAGGATGCTTCCAGTGGACTTGTTGATGAGATTTCAAGTTTATTTAATAAGAAGAATAATACAAAAGGTATAAAAATAGAAGTAAAAGAAAACAATGTCTACATAGATATAAGCATAAATGTAGAATACGGATATAATGTACATAAGGTAGCTGAATCAGTTCAGTCAAGAGTAGCTGAAAAGATAGAAAATATGACGGAACTTAATGTTACAAGTGTAAATGTAAATGTTGCTAATGTTTTCATCAAAGAAGAGGAAGAATTAGAGACTGAAGAAAAAGAAGAAGTAGTTGAAGAAAACAAAGAGGAAAAAGCAGAAGAAAAAAACAGTGAAGAAGCTGAAGAAAAAGAAGAGTAAATCGGAGGCATAATGAATCGTAAGCTTACAAGAGAAGAAGTAATGAAGCTTTTATATGAAATGGATATGAATGAAGATTTCACTATAGAAAGAGCTGACAGATTTTTATCTTCTATTGAAAATTTAAAAATCGATACTAAATATTATAAAAATACTTCAAAAAATTTCATTGAAAACTTGGTAGAAATTGATAATTTGATAAATGAATACTCATCAGATTGGAAAATAAATAGAATAGCCAAGATAGATATTGCAATAATGAGACTTGCCATTACCGAAATGCTTTACGATGAAGGAATACCAGTCTCGGTATCAATTAATGAGGCCATTGAGTTGTGTAAGAAGTATTCAAGTGAAGATTCCCATAAATTTATCAATGGCATATTAGGAAATATAAATAGAGGAATAAAATTATAATCATTTAAAGACAGCCTTTGCTGTCTTTAAAAATGCTTTAAAATGAGGTAAAGTTATGGCAATGAAGCCTTTAAAAGTCACGGAAGTCAATAGTTTTATCAAAAAATTAATATACAGCAACCCTCTTCTAAACAACATAAGTATAATAGGAGAAGTTGTTGATTTTAAGAAATCCCATACTAATATTAAGTTCTTTAATTTAAAGGGAGATAATGAAGAAGTAATTAGATGCATATGTTTTGAGAGAGATGTAGAAATAGAAGAAGGAAAAGAAACAGTAGTAACGGGAAAAATCGATATATATCCTCAAAATAGTGTTTATCAAATAATTGTAAAGAAAGCACAGACCCTTAAAGATGGTGAATCTTACAACAAACTTGAAAAATTAAAAGAAAAGTTATTTAAAAAGGGTTACTTTGATCCAAGGAAGAAAAAACCTTTGCCGAAATTTCCAAAAAATATTGGAATTATAACTTCTATAAGTAGTGCTGCATTACAGGATATTTTAAGTGTATTAAACTCCTATAAGTTGGGACTTAATATAAACATATATGATTCCGGAGTTCAGGGAAGTAGTGCTGCTGAAAAGATTGTAAAAGGTATAAATTATTTTAATGATAGCGATGTGGATATTGTACTGATTTCAAGAGGGGGAGGCTCCAAATTAGATTTAGAAGTTTTTAACAGCGAAAGCATAGCTGAGAGCATCTTTGAATCTAAAAAACCTGTAATATGCGGAATAGGCCATGAGATAGATATTTCAATTGCAGATCTTACTGCTGATGCATACTCAACAACACCAACGGGTGCAGCTAAGTTAATAATTGAAAATTATGTAACATATATAGATAGAATAAATTTCTTTAAGGATAAAATAATTCAAAAGACGGAAACTTTAATTCAACGTAAATATAATTATGTAAACTTAAAAAGAAATAAGCTGCTTTTACTAAGTCCTTACAAGAAAGTAAGTGATGAATTAAACCATATTGATAAACTTGAAAATAGAATGTCTTCATCAGTATCTGAAATGATTAACGAAAAATATAAAAAACTTGAAGAATTAAGATATAAATTAAGCAAATATGACTATAAAAACATATTTAATAAAGGATTTGTGTTTATAAAAGACAAAAATAGTAATATAATTAATAGTGTAGAGACTATTGATTATAAAGATCATTACTATGTTTATTTTAAAGACGGTGTTAGAACTATAGATTTTGTTGAACATAAGGAGTAAATATGGATTTTAAAAATATGGATTTTGAAGAAGCCATAAAACGACTTGAAGAAATTACAATAGAACTCGAGGGTAAGGATTTAAAATTAGAGGAAAATATAGAAAAATATGAAGAAGGTATGAAATTATATAAATTTTGCAAGGAAACTTTAGTGAGTAAAGAAAATAAAATAAATGAAATAATTGATGAATTATCATAAAATTAATGGCTCAGTATTCTAGTCAGTACATCTAATTTTGAAGGCGGGCCTAAAGATCCGTCGAAAGGCAAATCGATGAAGTTTCCAGTTTAGGCTTTGGACGCCCAGTCCAGGGTTTTTGCTGGAAGTAAGATAGTTGGGGCGATCCACAATGGCATGTGGGCGTAGACCCCTCTGTCGCGGAGACCTATTTTAGGGAACCCTACCTGCAGAAATCCTGCCGGTAGTGTAGCCTGCCTTGAGTGGTATAATGGAATTCAGTAAAAAAGTCTGCTTCCCAGGAGCTCATGAGATAGTAGGCAAATACTGTTGAAATTTATATTGCAAAAGAGGCTAGGAATTAGAATGGCTGTAGAGGAAAGCTCCTAGACTGATCATTAGAGATAGAATAGGGATTGTAGTACGGTCTAAGTGGTAATCCAGTCTTGTATCTGGCGACAATGCATGGAAATCATTAAAGGGAAACCGCTTTTCGGCGACGATAAGTTGATTTTGGGGAAATCCTACTGGACCTAAGCCGTAAAATTAATCTATACTATCGCCATTAATTTTATTTTTTATTAAATTTTAAAAGTATCAATATATAAGGAGTTTTAATGAAAAACAGAAGAATTATTAACAGCTGGATAATTATTATAACAGTGGTAACTATAATACTTGCTGCTGGATTTAGTTTTGTTTCAGAACTGGCATTAAGTAAGTTGAATATATTTTTTGCTTTTATTACTTTGATCATAATAATATTTATTGGAGTATTTTTTGACATAATAGGAGTTGCATCGGCTGTAGTAGATGATAAATTTTTTCATGCAATGGCTTCGAGAAAAATAGAAATAGCAAAATACTGTCTTTTCATTACTAAAAACGCACCAAAATTCTCCAGTTTTTGTTCTGATGTAATTGGAGACATAGCCGGAATCGTCAGTGGAGCTGCAGGAACGGTAATTATTTTGAGTCTAATCAGCACCTATGGATTAAGAAACG
>JAABRS010000138.1 GCA_011390775.1 Clostridia bacterium
GAGGATTACGATGTTGCAGCAATAATCGGAGATGGAGCTTTAACCGGAGGTATGGCTTTAGAAGCTTTAAACGAAGGTGGAAAAAGAAAATCAAAAATAACAGTAATATTAAATGAAAATGAAATGTCTATTTCTGAAAATGTAGGGGCAATTTCTAATCATTTAACCAAACTAAGAACTACAAAGTCTTATTACAAATTTAAGGAAGAAGTAGAAAATGTGTTAAGTAAAATTCCAATTATAGGAAATAAACTAATTAGATTAATTAGAAAAATAAAAGAAGGTTTAAAGACTACTATTTTAAACGGTGGAATGCTTTTTGAAGAATTAGGATATAGATATATAGGACCGGTAGATGGTCATAATGTTAAAAGTATTGTAAATGTTTTGGAAAAAATTAAAGGAACAAAGAGTCCTGTATTCTTACACATTTGTACTGTCAAAGGTAAAGGATATAAGCTTGCAGAAGAGAATCCTGGAATGTATCATGGAGTTGGAAATTTTAATATAGAAGAAGGGCATATAATTAACGGCAGTAAAAAATCATTTTCGTCTGTTTTTGGAGATAAGTTGGTTGATATAGCTAAAGATAATAAAAAAGTTGTAGCTATTACAGCGGCAATGAAAGATGGAACAGGGCTTAATGCATTTTCATCAAAGTATCCAGAAAGATTTTTTGACGTAGGTATAGCAGAACAGCATGGTGTTACCTTAGCAGCCGGTATGGCTTCCAATGGATTGGTACCTGTTTTTGCAATTTATTCAACTTTTTTGCAGAGAGCTTATGATCAGATAGTTCACGATGTAGCTATGCAGAATTTACATGTAGTTTTAGGGGTAGATAGGGCAGGTATAGTAGGAAAGGATGGAGAAACTCATCAAGGAGTATTTGATACTTCTTTTTTAACTAATATTCCTAATGTGACAGTATTCACCCCAGGTGATTTTGAAGAATTAGAAAATATAATGGATTATAGTATAAATAAAATGAATTCTCCTGTAGCTATTAGATATCCTAGAGGAGGAGTTAAAAACAGTCTTAATTTAAAATATAATGGATATAATCCCTTCAAAAATCAAGTTTTAAAGGAAGGAAACGACCTAACCATACTTACTCACGGCAGACTAACTGAAGATGCCTTAAAGGCTGTAAATAAGCTTGAAGAAGAAGGTGTCAGCTGCGAGTTGATATATATGAGATGTATAAATCCCATAGATTACGATTCTATATTTAAATCATCCAATAAAACTAAAAAATTATTAATAATAGATGAAAATTTAGAAGATACAAGTATAAAAGATAGAATTATTTCAAAACAAGTAAAAGAAAATAGAAATATCGACATAGAGTATCTAACTTTACCAAACAAATTCATTGAACACGGATCAGTGGAAGATATATTGTATAGATATGGATTATCTGAAGACGGTATATACAAGAAAATCAAAGAAATAATATAAAAAATAAAATCTCTGAAAAGAGATTTTATTTTTTAACTATATTTATTTTGTTCCAAACAGTCTATCGCCGGCGTCTCCTAAACCAGGAACTATGTAACTTTTTTCATTTAGGCCTTCGTCTATAGATATAGTAAATATTTCAAGTTCAGGATGAACCTTATGAACCTCATTAATTCCATACTCAGTAGATACTAATACCATTGCCTTAATATTAACAGCTCCTCTTTTCTTTAACATAGTAATAGCGTCTCTTAAAGAACCACCAGTTGCAAGCATAGGATCTGTTACTATTACTAATCTTTCAGATATATCTGATGGTAATTTACAGTAGTATTCAACAGGCTGAATTGTTTCTTCATCTCTATAAATCCCGATATGACCTACCTTAGCAGTTGGTATTAGATTTAGCATTCCTTCTACCATACCCATTCCTGCTCTCATTATGGGAACTATAGCTACATCAAGACCGCTTAATGATTTTCCTGTAGTCTTGCAGATAGGTGTCTCAATTTGGATATCCTCTAAAGGCAGGGTTCTTGTTACCTCATAGGCCATTAGCATTGAGACTTCGCTAACAAGTTGTCTGAAATCTTTTGAAGATGTATTTTTGTCTCTAAGCAAGGTAAGTTTGTGTTGGATTAATGGATGTACTATTAAATTTACTTTATCACTCATTCTAAGCTCCTCTCATTTTTTCTATATATATTATTATACAATAATCAATATATGTCAATTATATGTTTACTTTTAATTTATTAGATTATATAATCTAGATGGTGATTGAGTTATGAAGGGAATAGGATTGGACTTAGTTAAGATAAGTAGAATTGAAAAATTAAAGAACAACAAAAAATTTATAAGTAAAATTTTTGATGACTATGAAAAGAAATATATTGAAATGAAAAAAAACAGCAGTGAGACCATAGCTGGTTTTTTTGCATCTAAAGAAGCAATAAGTAAAGCTCGAGGAACAGGGATTGGAAAAACGGCCTGGAAAGATATAAAAATAAGACACGATTCAAATGGTGCACCTTACGGTATATTAAATTTATCTGATAACAGTGAAGCTTATTTTAGTTTGTCAATAACCCATGAGAGAGAATATGCTTCAGCCGTTGCACTTTTAGATAATGATAAATATATTTGCCATAAAGAGCCTCCAATTTATTTGAAGGATAGAATAAAAGAAAGTCATAAAGGTAATTACGGGAGGATTTCTATAATTGGTGGAAGTTATGGTATGTCAGGTTCGGTTTACTTAACATCAACTGCAGCATTAAAAATGGGCTCTGGTCTTGTTTACAGTATAGTTCCTCAATCTATAGCGGATATTCTATCCATTAAGTTTGATGAAATAATCGTTAAATCGGTAAATAATAATAAATCATTTTTAGATAATAGTGACTATATGGAAATAATAGATAAAATAAAAGAATCTGACGCAATTGGCATTGGACCGGGTCTGGGCTGGGATGAAAGTAGAGAGTTATTAACTCAAAATTTATTAGAAACTATTGAAAAACCTATAGTTTTAGATGCTGATGGATTAAACTGTATTTCAAAAAAACCTGAGATTCTTAAAAACAAAGATAAAATTATCCTCACACCTCATGTAGGAGAAATGGAAAGGCTAATAAAAAAATCTAAAGAATATATAATAGAAAATCCAGAAAAAGCAGCAGTAGATTTTTCTAAAAAATATAAGGTAACCACCGTGCTTAAAAAGTCTAACACAGTGGTGACAAGTTTAGATGGAGAAGTATATATAAACAAAACCGGCAATCCAGGTATGGCTACAGCAGGTAGTGGAGATGTACTTACAGGTATAATAGTATCTCTTGTTGGACAGGGATATAGCAGTTTTGATTCAGCAAGACTAGGGGTATTTATTCATGGTTTAGCAGGAGATATGGCATCTCATAAGTATAGTGAATATTCAATGACAGCAAAAGATATTTTGGAATTTTTACCTGAAGCTGTAAAATACTGTAAAAAATAAAAGCACTTTAAAGTGCTTTTAGTAATTAATAATTTCATAAACTCCAGTTACCATAAATATGGCATAGCTGTCTACGTATAAACCTCTGCCATCACTTCGAGGTATTATTAATTGATGATTTCTAGGGATTGATTCATCCTGTTGAATATCTACACCAGAGGTAACATCCGATAATCCACCCTGTTCTGAAGTAATAGCATAGGCAGTACCTGCTCTTAATATTATTTCTGAACCAGCTTCTAAAATTATTTTTTGATTTTCAGATAATTCAACTACTTCTAGAGTACTGGATGAAACCTTTAAATTATTAATTTTTTCTTCTAGTGATGTTATGGTTTTTTCCTGTTCCAATATTTTGTTTTCTAGAGTTTCGACTATAATACTTTGATTGCTTATATTTTCATCTACTTCTGTACTAAATTCATCTAAACGATAATCTAGATAACTTAAGGTAATAAGGGGATCATCATTTTCAGTATTATTGGAAGAAAAACCGATGACAGGATAAATAAGTGTTAAGGAAATAATTAAGATTAAAACAATTTTCTTTTTCAAAACTTCAACTCCTTCTAAATAGCATTAGTATTATTTTAAATTATTAATTAATAATAATCAATGAAAAATATGATAGAATTTTGACTTATATCATGATAACATATATTTTGGTATATAAATAAGCATTAAAGGAGCTCAAAATGAATTATAAAAAATTACTATTAATAATATTAACTATTAGCATAGTTTTTTCCTTCGTTACAATATACGAAAGATATAATGCTGAAAAAAATTACAAAAAAATAGAAATGATAATGGATTACAATGAAGTTGAAAAACTTTCTGAATTTTCTGATGAGGAAACCTTAGATTGGTTGATTTTTTTAAAAAACAATGAATTCAGTAAAGTTAGTCTTCAGGAAGAATCAATAGATAGTCTCATGAAATCAGGAAGAGAAATAGATGCTGATATTATTTATAATATAGAAAGGCAATTTGAAATATATAATAAATTACCTGACAATTTAAAACATGATATAAAAGATGGTGTGTTAGGTCAGTATGATTTATTAGTTAGGTTATATAATGATGATATATATAACTTTTTAATAAATGGTCTAGAAGAAAGATATAAAGAAAGCTTTTATTCTACTTATTTTGATGAAGAAACTAATTATGTAATTTTAAAAGGAAGTGTAAAAGAACTTCTTCTGGAAGAAACTACCAAATACTTAGACTATCTGGGAGAACCATATATAGAGAATCAATCATATTACAACTCTCAACTGATTCATATAGGGATTGGATATGATGAAGAAAAAATAAATATTATAAAAGAGAGTGACTTAGGGTTATTATTAAGACCAATTAATTACAAACCATATTCAAAACAATTAATTGAAAACTATATAAAAAAAGTAGATGAATATGATGCAGATACAAGCCTAATGATTTTCCATGGTAAGTCAATTATTGGATATCCGGAAGGCTATAGAGAACTTTATGAGTATTTGAATGAAAACAACACAATGCCGGTTTTAATAGAGACAGCCGTGCAAAGAGGTCACATAGAACAAGATGGTATTGATAATCTAATTTATGATTTAAATTATAATGGCATAAGAGGATTTTCGATATGGGATTATATTAGAGAAAGATATGGAGAGTACAATTATTCTGGAACCGAAGAAATAGAAAATTCATTATTTAGAGATATTACCGAAAGAAATATAAGACTGATATACTTTAAGCCTTATATGACTGAAAAAAACGTGTATTTAACTGACAAGGAAGAATATAAAGAATCTTTTGATAGATTGTATGGAAGATTATCCGAACATAATATAAATGTAGGAGAAATTCAAGAAATCGATAAAAACACACTTTCTATTACTATGCTCTTTTTAATGTTTATAAATGTAATTATTTTGGGCATGTATTTACTTAAATCGAACTTTAGAATAAGTGATAAATTAAATTTGAG
>JAABRS010000139.1 GCA_011390775.1 Clostridia bacterium
TATTTTTTCTCCTGAAATATAGTCCTTATTTTCTTTTAATATCTTTAATACTTTTTCCTTCATATTTCACCTCATAAATTATTTGATTCATTTAATTTTAACATAAATAAAAACTACATTAAACATATAGTTAACCAAATTATATTAATAGTTGACGGAATTCTCCTAAATGAGTATTTGATAATAGTTTGACACTACTATGAAATAGATATAAATACATAATTGTGGTATAATAAAATATATTATTTTTGGAGGTTCTTAGATTGAATTTATTTTATAATAACAATTGCGAAGATTTATTAAGGGCAATAAATTCCTTGTACTTAACTGTAATTACTGATGAAAAAGGAAATATAGTGTATATCAGTGATGATTATATAAATATATTGGAAATAAAAGAAACAGTTATAGGAAAACACATTGAAGATGTAATACCAAGCACTAAAATACCTGATGTCTTGGAAAGTAAAATCGAGACCATTGGAGATATTTTCACTTTAAAAAACGGTAAAGATGTAATTTGTAATAGAATTTTAATTAGAGATGATAAGAATAAAGTTATTGGTTTGATTTCAACAGCAACTTTTCAAGATTTGTCTAAGATTGAAGTATTAAATAAAAAAATTGAATCATTAAAAGAAGAGAATCTAAAATATAAAAAAGAAATAAAAAAACTGAAGGAATCAAATAATGGTTTAGATAAAATAATAGGAAATTCTAAAGCTATAATTAATTTAAAGAAAAAAATAGAAAAGATTGCTAAATCTCCAATATCCATACTTATTACAGGAGAAACAGGGACGGGTAAAGAAATTTTTGCAAACGCCATACATAATTTAAGTGATAGAAGTGATAAAAAATTTGTTAAAATTAATTGTGCTGCTATCCCAAAAGAATTGATTGAATCGGAACTATTTGGATATGCGCCTGGATCCTTCTCAGGGGCTTTAAAAAATGGAAAAATTGGTAAATTTGAATATGCTAATAAAGGAACCATTTTATTAGATGAAATAGGAGAAATGCCTATTGGACTTCAATCAAAACTATTGAGAGTATTAGAGGAAAGAGAAATTGAAAGAATTGGTGACAACAAGACTATATCCATAGATGTTAGAATACTTTGCAGCACAAATAGAAATCTTAAAGATATGGTTAAAGAGGGAAAATTTAGAGAGGATTTATACTACAGAATAAATGTTATTGAGCTAACATTACCACCCCTTAGAAAAAGACCTGATGATTTAAAAGAATTGATAGATTTTTTTATAGAAAAATACAATAATTATTATGGATTAGGAATTGCAGGTATAGATAATAGAGTAGTTGAGGAGTTGGAGAAATATGATTGGCCTGGTAACGTAAGAGAATTGGAAAATGCTATTAAGGGAGCATGTGTTATAAGAGCTTCAGGAATTCTAGAATTCGAAGATTTTGAATCTTTTGAAAAAGATTCTGTAACTGAGGTAGATAGTATTACTAGTTTTTCACCTGACTTTTATTCTCTTGATGATATTAAAGAGGAAGTAGAGAAGAAATACATTACAAAAGTACTATTAAAAACTAATGGCAATAAATCCCATGCGGCAAAAATCTTAGATATAGATAGAACTTACCTATATACAAAATTAAAAAAATATAATATAAAAATATAATTTGAAAACTCCCCATATTTTAAAAATAATTATCTGGGGAGTTTTCTTTAAATTTACTATAGTTGTTATAGATTTAGCATTTTTTTAAATTCTTTTAAATTTGTTTCAAAGTTAGGTACATATTTACCTTTTTCCGCGTCTTTAACTAGTTGAATTACTTTGTCGTTAAATGGTGTTGAGACACCTTTTTCTTGGCCTTTTTTAGCGACAATACCATTAATATAATCTATTTCGCAAGGTATACCCTTTTCTAAATCTTGAAGCATACTTGCTTTAAGATCGCGATGCTTATCCCAACCGATATGGTACAGTTCCATCTTATCTTCTAAAGTTTCGTTGTCTTTTAATTCTAAGTCATCCATATTTAAACCATTCATATAAATTAGCTCATAATTATTTGCATGAGCTGTTTTTACTGTTTCATCTGCAACATAGGATAATGCTCTCATAGCTATTTCGTTATCCATTACTTCACCGAAAGTACATCCTAAAGCAGCAGACATACCACTAAATGTAGCATTCATTAAAACTTTAGACCATCTGATTTCCATAAGATTCGTCATTATTTCAGTTGTACCAACATTTGACAGTACTTCTTGTACCATTTTTATCCTAGGTGTGATTTCCCCGTTGATTTCACCAATATCAAAAGCATAGTCTTTAACAGCTTCGTATTTTGAAGTTAACATTGATACTCCTGGTTTGATCCAAGTAGCACCAAAGCCTACAGCTCCACCTACAGTTCGTTTATTGCCTACATATTCAGAAACAAATTCTTCCGGAATACCGTTTTGTAAAGTACATATGGTACTATCTTCATCTATATATTTCAATAAATTGTTTAAAGCTAAATCATTATATGTTTGTTTGGTAAGTAATATCACTAAATCATATATACCTTCCATTTTATCAGGAGTAACAGCGAAAACTGGAAAATTAAAATCTAAAAATCCTTTTATAGTTGCTCCTTTTTTATTTAATTCAGAAACGTGTTCTTTATTAGTATCAATTAATGTAACTTCATGTTCTCCTATTGTTCCTTTAGTTATTAGACCACCAATGATTGTACCTAGTGATCCCGTTCCTAAAACTGCAATCCTCATTTTTTCCTCCTATAATGTTTTTCCGCCGCTTACCTCTATAACAGCCCCATTAACATATGAAGCTTCATCAGAAGCTAAAAAAGCATATACATTTGCAATTTCTTCTGGCTTTCCTAGTCTTCTCATAGGTATTCCTTTTATCAAATTATCAATTACCTTCACTGGTATTGGATCTAGTATTGATGTATCTATGAATCCAGGAGCTACTGCATTGGATCTAATGTTTAATTTTCCAAATTCTTTTGCCCAGGATTTCATCATACCTATTACTCCCCATTTTGTTGCGGCATAATTAGTTTGTCCATAATTTCCATACACACCTACTATGGATGTAGCATTTATAATACTTCCTTTTTTTTGGTCCATCATATAAGGGATAACAGCTTTAGCACAATTAAATGTTCCTTTTAAATTTATATCTACTACCTTATCAAATTGTTCATAGCTCATATTATTTAACTGATTATCACTAATTATCCCAGCATTATTGATTAGAATATCTATTTTTTTATGTTTTTCTTTTATAATCTTAAATAAATTTGCAACTTTTTCTCTATCTGTTATATCTACCTGGTAACCTTCTGCTAAATTTTCTATTTGATTTAACTCTTCTACTGCTATATCTAAAGAAGATTTGTCCATGTCAAGTATTATAACCTTTGATCCTTCTTGTATGAATTTTTTGCAGGTAGCAAAACCAATTCCATTAGCACCTCCGGTGATAATAGAAACTTTACTTTCGAGTCTTTTCATTTTATACTCCTTTTGCACTTAATTGTTCTTTGCAACTTCTTTTATATCGTTTCTTTCATCAGATTCTTTTCGGATTTTATAAACTACTTTTCTTGTAGATTCACTTATTTCTGGTTCAAAGAATGATTCGTAAGCTTCTAAAGGCGGAGCCTTTGTAGTAAATACTGCAATCATACAAGCTATTAAAGAAAGTCCAGCACCTACTAAAAAAGAAGGAAGACTTGAACCTGTAACTGTAGCGAAAATATATCCGCCTAAACCAAAGAAAATTGCAGCATAAGCACCAGCTTTGTTCATACGTCTCCAATATAGTCCTAATAATACAGGCCAGAAGAATGCAGCTCCAAAACCACCATATATGTAGGTAAAGCCCATGGCAAGTAAAACAGGTGGTTTTAATGCACTTACTACTGCTAATACTCCTAATCCAAAGATTACAATCCTAAGTTGCTTAACAGTCTTAGTATCATCGTCTGCAGAAGCTATTTCACTTCCGGAAAGAGTTCTTTTTATATCATAAACAACACCTGTTCCACAAATAAGAAGCATTGAGTTAGCTGTTGAAACTGCAGCTGCTGATATACCTGCAAGTGCTATTGCTCCTATAACAGGAGGTGCATATTGTGTAATTAACATAGGGAAAAGATAATCAGTTGTTTTTCCTACTGGTAAACTAGGCATCAAAGCTTTAGAACCAAGACCGATGATTATTAATGGTACAAAAATACCGATTAATAAAACAAGAGTAATGGTCATTTGCATTGCAGCTGCCTTAGCATTTTTGGGTGCCATGAATCTCGTAATCCAATGAGGAGCAACAGCAGCACCCAATGAGTTTGATAAGAAAATTGAAATTAATGCTGAGACACCGAATGTACCAGCAGGTGAAATCATTATTCCTGCTTCTTTTGCTTCTCCACCTACAAAAGTTGGGGCTGTAGTAGTTGATATGGTCTGCATGATATTACCAATGCCACCTGTGTTTTTCAGAACTACAAATGAAGCAACGATAACACCAATAAAAATCATTATTGCATTTAAAGTATCTGTTGCTGCTACTGACCAAAATCCTCCTATACTTGTAAATAGTAAAATTGCTAAGAAGAAAAATATTGCAACTTCATAATTTAAACCCGTTACTGTTGAGAAAACAATTCCAAATCCTACTACCTGTAAGTGAGCAAATATAAAATATCCAAAAATCATTAAAACAGCTACAAGTAGTTGCATTTTACTGTTTTTTGAAAAAGGATCGTATCTTAATCTCATAAACTCAGGAAAACTTCGAGTTGGTATCTTAGGAAATCTAACCTTGTATGCCATGATAGGCATTAAAGCGGTAGCTAGAAACCAACCTGAAATCCAACCTGTAATCGCTGCAAATCCTGTAGTGTATAAGTTTCCGGGTACTCCCATTACAGAAGCAACACTTAACCAAGTAGCAATAGAAGTACCTACTCCTAAAAACAATCCCATCCGGTGACCACCAGTTGTAAAGTCTGATAGTGTTTCAACTTGTTTTGAACTCATTAATGAACTAATTATAATAAAACCAAAGTATAAACTAAAAACAATAATATAAGCCATATTTTTTTCTCCTTTATTCGTATTTGAAAAGACTGCCTGTAGCACCTAGTCTTTTTAATCCAGTTTTTTCTATTTTGTTGCAAATAAATGTGCAAATTGATACTCCTATAACTATTGTTGATGACCATAACAACCAAACCATATAATTACCTCCTGATTTTTTAAGTTTAGTAAAATTAATTTTAATGTAATGACTGTAAGTTGTCTATTAATAAATATTTGAAAAGTTTTTTTATTTTTATACCCCCTCCTATAATATATTTTTCTTGTTGTTTATTAAAGACAAATTATTTAATGTGTTGTGTATAAACAACATCAATTAAAACTACTTGA
>JAABRS010000140.1 GCA_011390775.1 Clostridia bacterium
AGAGGGAATTGTGCTTACAAAAGATTTAAAAGAATATAATATTCCTAGGTATTATCTTACTATTCTAACAAAAGAAAATGAACTAGAAAGAGTAGCAAGGGGTGTATATATTACACCAGAAGCATTTGACGATGAAATGTATAGAATTCAAGCCAAAAACGAAAAAATAATATATTCTCATGAAACAGCTTTGTATCTACACGACCTATCTGATAGACCTCCTATATCATATACAGTAACTGTTCCTCAAGGATACAATGCTACTCACTTAAAAAAAGAGGGCTTAGTAGTGCATACTGTGAAAAATGAAACGTATCAATTAGGTATTGGAAAAGGAAAAACTATTTTTGGAAGAACTATTCAAGTCTATGATATAGAAAGAACAATATGCGATATTGTAAGAAATAGAAAAAATATGGATATATCACTATTTAATGATGCATTAAAAAGATATGCTAGACTAAATCAAAAGGATACTTCTTTATTAATGGAGTATGCAGAAAAATTAAATATAAAAAAAATACTGAGACAGTATATTGAGATATTACTATGAAGAATTCTCAACAGTTAAAAGATTTAATAAAAAACATGACAAAAGAAACTGGAATAAATCCACAAATTTTGATAACAAAGTATATGATTGAAAGATTATTAGAAAGGTTATCAGTTTCAAAATACAAGGACAGATTTATTTTAAAAGGTGGCATGTTGATATCTTCTATAATAGGATACGATCTAAGATCAACAATGGATGTTGACACAACAATTAAAAGCATACCTTTATCAGAAGAAAATTTGCATAATATCTTTAATGAAATAACAAAGATTAAAATAGATGATAATGTTAGTTTTAAAATTAAAAGTATAAGATACATAAGAGAAGAATCTGAGTATGGAGGGATGAGGGTTTCAATAGATGGGATTATTGATAAAACCATTATACCTTTTAAAGTAGATGTTACAACTGGAGATGCTATAACACCAAAAGAAATAGAATATGATTACGAACTAATGTTGGAAGATAAAAAGATAAACTTGTATTCATATAACATAGAAACAATTTTAGCTGAGAAAATCGAAACTTTAATTTCAAGAGGAATTACAAATACAAGGATAAGAGATTTTTATGACATTCATATAATATATAAAACTAAAGATAATAAAATAGATTATGAAACTCTAAATAAAGCTATCGAAGCTACATTTAAAAATAGAGAAACAAGCAATATGCTTGAGAAAAGGGATAGAATATTAAATGAAGTAATAAATGAGGAAAAGATAAAAAATCTTTGGAAAAATTACCAAAAGGAATATCCTTATGCAAAATCAATTACCTGGTTAGAAGTAAAAGAATCATTAATTAATATCTTTAGAAAGATTTAATGAACGAATAATTTATATATTGGTTTTAGTCTGATTATCGTCCAGTTTCCGGATGTAAAAGGGAGATTATTGTACATATAACCGAACGAAAATTAATATATGGAGTAATATTAATAAAAAGATAAAAAATTAAATCAAATTCCAAAATTCGAAAGCTTTCTTTTAAAATGGAAGGCTTTTTTTATGCTTACTATTATTAAGATAACTTAATAATAAATCTTACCAAAATCAAAAAAATGTTTATATTTATGATACAATTAATTAGTAAATAAAAAATAACTAATAAAGGTGTAACAAATCACTATCTTAACTTGTTATATATATTGAAGAGGTAAAAAAGGAGGCACAAATAATTATGAAAATAATTGGGTTAGATTTATCATTTAGGACAATTTTATATATTATTATAATTATAAGTTTTATAGTATTAATAATATCTAGAGGGAGCTTCGTGATCAGAAAGTTTAAGAATAAAAGAATATCTTTTATTGTTACTACGCTTATTCTCATGGTAATTTTGTATTTGTTTTTTTACTTAAATTACATTGATATTTCTGTAATCTTAGCAATCTACTTGCCAATTTGGATTATCGGAGTTATAGCGACATTGCTTGGTAAAGTCGTATTTGCAAATGTTACTATAATTTTTGCAGGAATAGGTCTTATTTCAGAATATTTAGTTCATACATTTAATAAGTCTCATCCAAATATGTCAGGAGCATTTTTGAATAGTTTAATTCTATTAGTTGGTCTTATACTGGGAGTTGTGCTTCAAATTTTAAGTAATAGAAAATATACATCTTAATTAGTTATACATAGCGAAGAGTAAAAAAGGTGAGTGAGATGAAAAAAAGAGTTACAATAGTAATTATTTTTTTAATAGCTTGGCTGATTCTGTCAGTAAAGAGTTTTAATAATATAATCGATTATGATAACGATGGTATAAATATTATTAAATCAAGACATCCAGGTGATGGAAGACTCTATGTTACTGAAGATAAGGACTTAATCGATATGTTTATTTCTATGATGGAACAGTCAAAATACTTTAGGTTTATAGAAACCAATGAAGAGGTTGGTTCAGCTACATATCGTCTTTTTTCAGATGATAAAGAAATCATAAGTGTTGATTTTTCAAAGGAAAATCGTATCAATTTTGATGGGAAACATTATATAATAATAAATGATATTGAAAATGAAAAAATAAGTTTTTATAACTCGTTTTGGACAGAAGAAAATGTTAAATAATTAAATTTATAAAAATTTTCGAATCACTTATGATAAGGTTCACCCTAACATAGTGTACTTCAAAATAAATATTAACTAATACATGAAAATCTCAGTTCAACTTTAAAATTAATTGACCTGAGATTTTTCTCTAATTAGAAATGTCTATAGTTTTCCAATGCATTTTATTTGTATAATCTTCTAAATAATGAAGAGTTCCATCAACAATCTTAAGAAGTTCTAGTTTTGCATCTTCATCAAATTTTTTAATTTCTAATAGTTTTAAATTCCTAGTTAATTTATACAAAATTTTATTTTTGCTATCATTATCAGATCTAGACGAGTTTGCAATAAAATAAAAGTCGTTATTATGAGAAATAGAATCTTGTATTATAAATCCTTCAAGATCTTCAATATATGTTCTTTCTTCTGCTTCTACATCTAATAAGAATGGTTGTGAAATTTCATCTATATCAACATATCCCAAAATGAATTGATTATCTTCTGATATACTGCGAATATAATAAGAAGGAAGAATACTATCTCCATTGTATTCATCAATCGTATGTAAATTTTTATCAGCCAAATTTAAATAACCAACTGCATAAGGAAGATCATATCCTGTCCGGATACCAACATGAAGCAAAATACGTTCATCATCTATCCAATTCAATGGAAATCCCCTCGTATAATCTATTCTTTCCAAAAGATTATTTTCCAAATCCCAGATTACTAATTCTCCATATACATATATAGCTATTTTGTTAGAATAAGGAGATGATTTTCCATATACTTCACCAAAGAACTTATCTTCAATTGTTATTTCTTTTTGTATTTCTCCCTTTAAATTCATGTGGTAAAATTTCATATCTGATTCTTCTTCA
Organism: Clostridia bacterium; assembly: GCA_011390775.1. Taxonomy (GTDB): domain Bacteria; phylum Bacillota; class Clostridia; order Tissierellales; family Dethiosulfatibacteraceae; genus UBA8670. The sequence continues at coordinate 3,495 of JAABRS010000140.1, forward strand.
TTTTCAGGGTTATGAATAAAGTTTTTTACAACAAAGCTGTCTCCATTATTTGTCCAATCAATCAATTCTAAATTCTCTTTTTCAAAGATATTAGATACTTGTCCTTCTATATCAAATAATCTTAAGTATGATTTATCATTATCACTAATTAAAGCTATAAAATCATTACCATCTGGCTTGAAGTATATATTTTCAAACTTTTCATAAGAACTCAGTTCATAAGATTTAATAAGCTTTTTATCAGATAAATTATATATATGTAAATTGCTATTAACTAGTCCAGCTATATATTTACCGTCTGGAGAAATAGTTGGCTTTAACTCTTGGTTACTATAAGGCTCATACTCAAATCGATAAGTATCAAAAAATATTTCAACAGTATCGAATATTGCTTTAAGATACATATCTCTATCTAATTTAAAAGTATATTCCTTTTCTGTACTTACTATTTCGCCTTCTTCCTCCCAACCAGAAAAATTGAAATATTCTACAGGCTCTGCTAGCAGAGTTATCTCTTCACCATCAAGATAAGTTCCAGCTCCGGATACTGAGCCAGATTTTTCAGGAAGAATAATTGTATTTACTTCAAACTGTTTTTTAAATTCAGCTGTTATATTAATATTTTTTTCTGCATTAAAAAAATAAGGATTATCACTGCTTAATCTTTCGTCATCCTTAAACCAACCTGTAAACCTATACCTATCATTTTCAGATGCTTGTAAAACAACTTCACTATCTTCATTATAAGTACCATCACCTTTAACTTCTCCACCTTCATCAATACTTTTTTCTATATTAACATCAAAAGTTTTTTGGCAACCCGTAGAAAACAGCAGTACTAATATTATTATAGTAACATAAAGAATAGTTTTATTTTTTTTCATAGTGGCCTCCCTAGTAGCAATTATTTTGATTATTAGTATAACACAAGATATAAAAGAATTAAAAATTGCATTTAAAATCCTTATAAGTACATCTTTAAAATCATAAAAATAAATGATAAAGTAAATACATACTTATTTTATGGAGGTCTAGACATGAAAAAATCATTAATGATTACAACATTAATAATATTTATAATAACCATCACAGGGTGCAGCCCACAAGAATACGAAGTAAATATAGAAGTAGAATCAGAAGATGTAGGAGAGGTAGTTGGTGAAGGAACATATGAAGCAGGAGAAGAAGTAGAACTTGCTGCTATTCCAAATGAAGAATATGAGTTTGAAAATTGGACTATTAATGGAGAAGTTATATCTGAAGATAAAATTTATAAAATGATAGTTAATGAAGATCTAGATATTACTGCTAATTTTGATAGAATAAGGAGAAATAAATTTGCATATGTAAATATCAACGAGGGAATAGACGTTAGGATTGGTCCATTTTATGAAGGCGAAGAAGTATCACTAAAAGCAGAGACTATAAAAGGATATGTATTTTTAAACTGGGAGATAGACGGGGAGAAATTTAGTGAAGAAAAGAAAATAGAATTTAATATTAATAAAAATGATATTAAAGTAAAAGCAAACTATGAAAATTTAGCAAAGGAAGTAGATGAATTAATAGAAAAAGCAGATGAAGCAATATTGAGTAAAAAATACAATGAAGCTCAAGAGCACTTGAAAGAGGCAATAAGAGATGAAAATATAGAAAAATCAAAATATTATAATAAAAATTCAAACTTTTTATTATACTTGAATCATGCGAGTAATCCTCTAGAACTAATAGAATCATTTAATAAAGACAATATAATGACAGTAAAAGACTATAAAGAAAATATAAAAAAATATGAAGAAAAAAACCTGAAGATCCTAAAACAAAGATTCTTGAGAGAGATGAAAAAGAAATATATACATGGTTTAAAAAATGTCTTAACTATACAAGAAGTATAAGA
>JAABRS010000141.1 GCA_011390775.1 Clostridia bacterium
AAATGAATAACATAGTTGATTTAAAAAATCTAGAAGTGCATTTCCAAATAAGACAGAGTTTTTTTAAGGAAGTTTTTAGAAGAGAGAAGAAAATAGTAAAAGCAGTTGATGACATTGAACTATCTATAAAAAAAGGTGAGATATTGTCTTTAGTAGGAGAATCAGGAAGTGGTAAAACAACTACTGGTAGAGCAATTTTACAATTGGTGGAAAAAACTGGTGGAAATATAAACTTTGATGGAGAAGATATAGAGAATAAAAATAGGAATTACATGAAGGGATTTAGAGAAAAAGCACAGATGATCTTTCAAGATCCTTATCAGTCTCTAAATCCAAAATTTATGGTAGTAGATATTGTTGCTGAACCCCTTCAATTAACAAAAGCTAAAATATCAGAAGAAGAAAAAATAGAGAAAGTAATTGAATCTTTAGAATTCGCAGGATTAAAACCTGGCAGAGATTTTCTTTATAGATATCCCCATGAGTTAAGTGGTGGACAAAGGCAGAGAGTTTCAATCGCAACTTGCTTTATAATGTCTCCTGATTTTATAGTAGCAGATGAACCCGTTTCTATGTTAGACGCATCTGTAAGAGCTGATATACTAAAACTTTTTGTAGAAATGAAAGAAAAAAAAGATATATCATTTCTATTTATAACCCATGATTTGTCATTAGCTTGGCTAATTTCAGATAGAATAGCAATAATGTACTTAGGGAAGATTGTAGAATTGGGAACTTCAGATTTAATAGCTGGAGCTTGTAGACATCCTTATTCACAAGCCCTTACGAGTGTACTTGCAGTAGTTGGAGATAAAAGAAAAAGAAAAAGAATAGTACTAGAAGGGGAAACACCTTCGCCTATGAATATTCCTTCAGGATGTAGGTTCCACACTAGGTGTCCTATAGCAAGAGATAAATGCAAAATAGAAGAACCAAAACTTAGAGAATTAAAGGATGGCCATTATGTTGCATGTCACTATCCTGAAGTAATAGAATAATTGGAGGTATAAATGGACAAGTTATCATTGGAGGCTAGATTAAAAGCTGAAGTAGTTAGTTTTAGTGGAAAGGTAAGTTTTTATGCTAATGATTTCAAAGGAAACATTATAAGTGTAAATTCTAACGAAAGATTTGAAGCTGGAAGTTGTATTAAAGTCTTCATACTAAATGAATTTTTTAGACAGGTACATGAAAATAAAATAGATCCAAATCAAATACTAAGATATAAAAAAGAAAACTATATAACCGGAAGTGGAATACTTAGAGCTCTTGACTTAGGAGTTGAAATGACAGCAAAAAATTTCGCTAAAATAATGATAATTATAAGTGATAATATTGCAACGAATACTCTAATTGATTTTTTAGGTATAGATAACATAAACAAGACCTGCAAAGAACTTGGATTTAATAGTACGGAACTTCATAACAAAATTAATTTTGAAGAATTTGAAAAACTAGGGACTACAACACCTAAGGATTATGGGAAATTTTTTGAAATGTTACATAAAGAAGAATTATGGAGCAAAGAAATTTCAAGAGAAATGTTAGAAATTTTTAAAGATCAACATTATAATAGAATGCTTACTAAAAATTTACCGCAATATTATTTAGACTCTGAAGATACAGGTGATGAAGAGCTTGTATATGTTGCATCAAAAAGTGGAAGTATGGATGCGGCTAGAAATGACGGTGGAATAATTCATACTCCTTATGGAAGTTATGTATTAGTAATTTTTACAAAGAATTTTAAGGACCCATTGTACTATAATGAACACGAATCATATATATTTGGATCAAGAGCCAGCAGATTAATATTTGATCAATATTTAGCTCTTAGAGGAACTTTTGTATAATAAATGTATTCTATAATTAATAACTCGCCTATGATATAATATAAATAATATTTCATAGGGGAGTTTTTTTATGTACAAATTATCAGAATTAAATCAAATATGTTCTAAATGTAATAGGTGTAAACTTAATGAAGGTAGGATCAACGTTGTATTTGGAGAAGGTAATATAAATACAGATCTAATGTTTATAGGAGAAGGGCCGGGATCAAATGAAGATAGACTAGGTAGACCTTTTGTAGGTAAGGCAGGAAATCTTTTAGATAAAATGCTAAAAGCTATTAACTTAACAAGAAGTGAAATTTACATCACAAATATAGTTAAGTGTAGACCTCCCGGCAATAGAAATCCGGAAGAGTCGGAAATAGAAAAATGTCTACCCTACTTAAGGTGGCAGGTAAAAATCATCCAACCCAAGATTATAGTATCTTTAGGTTCAATATCTGCAAAAGTACTTATAGATGATAATATTAAGATAACTAAAGATAGAGGTAGAATATATAAAAAAGGTAATATAAAATTTATACCAACTTTACATCCTGCATATCTGCTGAGAAACCCAAGTGCTAAGAAGGATTCTTGGGAAGATTTTAAACTTATATCAAAGACATTAAAAGAAATAAGGAGCATATAATGAAATTGATACCAGAAAATTATCACGACAGTTGGAAAGATTTTTTAAATAAAAATAATAATTTAATACTTGAAATTGAAGATAAAATAGGAGATAATATAAATCCTAAGGCAGAAAATGTACTCAGATTTTTGAATCAGGATTTAAATAAAATTAAAATAATCATATTAGGTCAGGATCCATATCCAGAAAAAGGAAGAGCAACGGGAAGAGCCTTTGAAGTTGGAGACCTGCAATCTTGGAATGAAAAATTCAGACAGGTTTCATTAAAAAACATTGTTAGATCTATACATAAAGTACATAATGGATACACTGAGTACCGGGATATAAAGAAATTTTCTCAAATTCAAAAAGAAATAAAAAAGGGAGAATTCAAGATACTATCTCCAAACAAATTATTTGAAAGTTGGGAAAATCAAGGAGTACTACTTCTAAACACTTATTTATCAGTAGAAGTAGGAAAACCTGGAAGTCATAAAAAAATTTGGGAAAACTTTAATAAAAAACTTCTTTATTATATATCCGAAAATAATGAAGATATAAAATACTTCCTCTGGGGTAAACATGCGGAAAGCAGAAAAGATTTTATTAAATCCGGCAAACTTTATATAAGCAGACATCCTATGATGTGTTCTTCAAAATACGAAGATGACTTTATGAAAAATCCATGTTTTCAAGAAACCAAGAGTTTAATCAACTGGCTAGGATAAATACAATATTTTTTTAAAAAAATTATAACCATTGAAATCATTGGAATATACAAAATACAATACTAAATCAAAAAATAAGAATGTTGAAAAATCAAAGGGTATAGACTTTACGAAAATGGTTTTTAAAATTTGACATTTAATAATATAGTGATACAATATATTGTGTCACTATATTTTATTTATAGAGATTAACCACAATATATAGGAGGTGCGCTGTGGCGAAAATTATCAAAAGAACCGGAGACATAGTAGAATTCAAGGGAGAAAAAATAGAAAATGCTATTATAAAAGCTATGAAGGAAACAAAAGAAGGACCTAATGAAGATATAGCAAAAAATATAGCAGACGAAATACTTGAATTAGTATCACAAAAAGAAAGCCCAACACCTGTAGAAGACATACAGGATATGGTAGAAGACAGACTTATGGCAAGTCCGAGAAAGGACGTTGCAAAGAGATATATCCTATACAGATATGAAAGAGATAAGTCGAGAAATGCAAGAAAAAGAAGAGATGGAAAATTACTAACTGAAGAGTTTCTAAGCAAGTATAAGCATAGAGACACACCGATGCAGCAGCTGGGCAACTTTGTTTATTACAGAACATACTCAAGATGGTTACCAGAAGAAAGAAGAAGAGAGTATTGGTGGGAAACAGTTAAAAGAGCAGTAGAATACAACTGCAGTCTAGTTCCTACAACTAAAACAGAAGCAGAGGAATTATATGATAATATTTTTAATCTAAGACAATTTTTATCAGGAAGAACTTTTTGGGTTGGTGGAACACCTGTAGCAAAAAACTATCCGATGGCTAATTATAACTGTGCCTTCACAGTAATAGATAAATTTAAATCCTTTAGAGACTTATTTTATTTACTAATGATAGGATCAGGAGTTGGAGTAAGAATATTAAAAGACGATGTAGCTCAACTACCAAAGATAAGGACAGATTATGAAATAATCCACGAAGACTATACACCAATAGAGATGAATGAAAGAGAAGACAACACAAGTATAGAGTTTCAGTACAACAACACGGTAAAAATCATCGTAGGAGATAGTAAAGAAGGTTGGGTACAATCTTTAGGACACTTTTTAGACATACTACACAGCAACGAATACAGAAACATAAAAACTGTAATAATCAACTACGATAACGTAAGACCTAAAGGAGAAAGACTAAAAACTTTCGGTGGAACTGCCAGCGGTCATACAAGTCTTAAGAATATGTTTATAAAAACAGATAAGGTTCTTAAGAAAAGAGGAGCTATTGAAGACAAGAAGAGAATAAAACTAAGACCAATAGATTGCCTTGACGTATCCAATATAATAGGTGAAAATGTAGTAGTTGGTGGAGTAAGAAGAACTGCTGAGATAGTACTTGTAGACGTAGATGATAGAGAAGCAATCGAAGCAAAAAACAAACTTTACAAGCAAATAGACGGTCAGTGGATAGTAGATAAGGAAATAGTTCACAGACAGATGAGCAACAATTCAATATACTACAGAAAGAAACCATCAAGAGAACAGCTTCACTGGCAGATAGAACAAATGAGATATTCTGGAGAACCTGGATGGGTGAACGAGGTAGCAGGGAGTAAGCGTAGAGATAATATGAATGGAGTTAATCCTTGTGGAGAAATACTTCTAGATAAAAACGGTCTATGTAATCTTACTACAATAAATGTATTTGCCTTTGTTAAAGAAGACGGCAGCCTTGATTACGATGGTCTTGTAAATGCTCAAAGATTATCAGTAAGAGCAGCCTACAGAATGACCTCTGTAGAACTTGAGATACCAGATTGGGATGCTGTACAGCAAAGAGATAAGCTTACAGGATGTTCCCTTACAGGATGGCAGGATATGGTTAATGCTGTAAATATTAATCACAAAGATCAGGCTATACTTTTAAGAAAACTTAGAAAAGTAGCAAGAGAAGAAGCCGACAAATACGCCGAAGAACTTGGAGAAGGTAAACCTGTTCTTGTAACTACAGTAAAACCAGAAGGTACTCTATCTCAATTACCAACAGTATCAAGTGGAGTACACTACTCTCACTCAGAATATTACATAAGAAGAGTAAGAATAAATGCAAGTGATCCATTAGTAAAAGTATGTGAGGAATTAGAATACCCTATATTCCCAGAAGTTGGACAGGATGAAAAAACCTGTACTACTAA
>JAABRS010000014.1 GCA_011390775.1 Clostridia bacterium
CTCCGATAAATATCGTATCGAATTTGCATCCGTCTAAATTTTTTTTATTTAATTCTAATTCCTTTATTAAAGATTTGATATAAAATTCTTTCATATCAGAAGTAGATTTTGTTATTGAGTAGAAATCACAATAGTAACATTTACTCTCACAAAATGGTATATGTATATATAATCCTATTTTTTTCATTTAAATCCTTTTATTTATCGAATTTTAATACAGTCATAAAAGCTTCTTGAGGAACTTCTACATTACCTATTTGTCTCATTTTTTTCTTACCTTCTTTTTGTTTTTCAAGAAGTTTTTTCTTTCTTGTTATATCTCCACCGTAGCATTTTGAAAGCACATCTTTTCTTAAAGCTCTAACAGTTTCTCTTGCTATAATTTTTCCTCCAATAGCTGCCTGAATTGGAACGGCAAACATATGCCTTGGAATTACATCCTTAAGTTTTTCAGCTATATTTCTACCTCTTTCGTAAGCCTTTTCTTTATGTACGATAATTGAGAAAGCATCTACCACTTCTTCATTAATTAGAATATCCAGTCTAGCTAATTCAGATTTTTGATAGCCGCTTAACTCGTAATCTAAAGATGCATATCCTCTGGTCCTGGATTTTAAAGCATCAAAAAAATCGTAAATTATCTCATTAAGAGGCAGCTTATAATGAAGTACCACTCTATTTTCTTCTATGTATTCCATTTTTTCATAAGTTCCTCTTCTTTCCTGGCACAGTTCCATTATTGGACCTATGTAATCGGAAGGTGTCATAATATCCGCTTTTACTATAGGTTCTTCCATATAGTTTATTTCCTGTGCTGGAGGAAGATTTGTAGGATTTTGTATCTCCAGAGTTTCACCGTTGTTTTTATGAATTTTATATATAACACTAGGTGCTGTAGCAATAATATTTAAATCGAATTCTCTATCAAGTCTTTCCTGTATTATCTCCATGTGTAAAAGACCTAAAAATCCGCACCTAAACCCAAATCCTAAAGCAACAGATGTTTCTGGTTCAAAAACAAGAGCAGCATCATTTACCTTTAACTTTTCTAAAGCATCTCTAATATTGTTATAATCTTCTCCCTCGGCAGGATAAATTCCACTATAAACCATTGAGTTAACTTTTTTATATCCTGGCAGTGGATTTTCAGTAGGATTTTTTGCATCTGTAATAGTATCTCCTACAGTACAGTTCCTTACATCTTTAATACTGGCTGCAATGTATCCAACATCTCCAGCCTCTAAAGAATCCATTGGCAATTGTTTTGGTGCCATTATACCTACTTCAGTTACCTCAAATTTTTTGTTATTAGACATTATTTTTATCATATCGCCTTTTTTGACTCTACCATCAAATATTCTTGTTAAAGCAATAACACCCTTGTAACTATCGTAATACGAATCAAATATTAATGCTTTTAAGCTTTTTTCCGTATCACCTCTTGGACTTGGTGTCTTTTCAACTATAGCCTGCAGTACCTGATCTATATTTACTCCATCTTTGGCAGAAATCAAAGGTGCATCTTCACAATCCAATCCTATAACATCTTCTATTTCTTTTTTTATTTCTTCTGGTCTAGCCCCGGGTAGATCTATTTTGTTTATTACCGGTATAATCTCAAGATCTTGGTCTAATGCTAAATACACATTAGCTAGAGTTTGAGCTTCTATTCCCTGAGCTGCATCCACTACAAGTATAGCTCCTTCACAAGCAGCCAAACTTCTAGATACCTCATAATTAAAATCAACATGTCCTGGTGTATCTATTAAATTTAATAAGTATTCTTCTCCCTTATATTTATATACCAATCTTATTGTCTGGAGCTTTATAGTAATACCTCTTTCCCTCTCCAAATCCATATTGTCTAAAATTTGTTCTTTCATTTCTCTAGTTGTCACTTGACCGGTAGACTCAATCAACCTATCTGCTAAAGTTGATTTACCGTGGTCAATATGAGCAATAATAGAAAAATTTCTTATTTTCTTCTGTCTTTCATTCAATTTATTCCTCTTCCTCCCAAAAAATTTATCATCATATTATAACAAATTATTTAATTAATTTAAAGTTTCTCCTGTCATCTTTTTTTTAAAAAAATTATTATAATTTCAACATTAGTGTTGATTTTTTTCTTTATTCACTGTATAATTTATAAGTCATGATAGATGTATAGTTATTTACAGGGTGTATTTATCTATACAATTAAAGGAGGTGAACGTTTTGGCTAATATTAAAGCAGCTAAAAAGAAGATTAAAGTTATTAAAAAGAAAAATTTGATTAGCAAATCTAAAAAATCTGAAATCAAAACATATATAAAACAATTTAACACAGCAATTGAAGAAAATGATAAGGAAACAGCAGAAAACTTGTTTAAGAAGATCCAAAAGAAATATCATCAAGGAGCTACTAAAAGCACATTCCATAAAAATTCTGTAGCTAGAAAAATAGGTTCATTAAACAAGAAGTTAAATACTATATAAATCAAACCAGGATTTTTCCTGGTTTTATTTGTTTGCTTCACTTATTAAAATATTAATACCTAATCCTATATCTATTAATCCAGTTTTGGCCTTTGCTTCTATCTCTTGGGCCTTTTCTGATAGATATCTAATTTTTTTATCCCCCAATATATTGTACTGGTAATTTAGTTTTTTATATATAAAATTTCTAAGTCTCATTTTACTTAAAATGTAATCCTCTCTTAAATTGATTTCTTTATAAGCACTAAGTTGATTTAACATTCGTATTTGTCTAACAAGCATATAAAAAATGTAGTGTAGCGATATATTGTTTGAAATCATATCATTAAGCATCTCATATGCCTTTGACGGCTTATTTTCAAAAATATTATCAATAAAAATAAATATATTATTGTCTATAGAGATACTCATAACCTTTTCAATATCCTCTTGAGATACATTGTAACTATTTTTAGTATAAGCAATAATTTTATCAAGTTCATTTTTTACGTCATATAGGTTTTTTTCACTTTCATATTCTAAATATCCTGAATAATGCGCGATTAATCTGGCATTTGTATAATTTGTATTTTTATCATAGTAATCGAGATATCTAGATATCCAGTTAATTAAATCCTTTTCGTTGTATTTTTTGTATTCTAAAACATCTCCCTTCTTTTTCAGCAGTTTATATAATTTTTTTCTTTTATCAATTTTAATATCTTTTCCTAAAAAAACTAAAAAGTTCTCGTTGTTATTGTCTTCAATATATTTTGATAGCTTATCAATAGTTTGTTCACTTAATTTTCCTTTACTGCTTAAAAAATCACAGTCTTCTACTACAGCAATCTTTTTATCCATAGAAAAAGACATAGTATTTAAAAAATTAATAATTTCATCTATATTATCATCTAATTTATCAATCTTTAAATAATTCATGCTTTCATCAAAACCATTTTTTTTCTTTAATGATTTCATGAACTTTTCTTGAAGATATATCTCTTCACCATGAAGTAAGATTAAGCTTTTATAATCTTTCGATTTTTTCATAATACAAATCTCCTTCTGCTATATGAGCTAGAAACATATACAAAACTATTATACTAATTAAAACATCATAGATTTCAATTTTATCTTTAACTTGATTTTCTTTTGTATTAATGCTATATCCATCCTTATCTATTATAGCCCATATTTCTCCATCTTTAAAGGTCGAATAAATTTTACTTCCATTATTATCATATCTATTAATTACTTCCAAAGAAGGAATTCCATAAAAATTTTTACCATAACTTAAAACAGCAATTTCTGGTCTTAATCTAGAAACAAAATCCTCTCCCGAAGAAGTGCTGCTGCCGTGATGTGGAACTAGTAATATATCTACCTCATCTACATCATTCAATATCTTGTTTTCTATATTCTTATTAATATCTCCTGTGTACAACACCTTATTATCTTTATAATTTATCATTAGAACAAGGGAGTTTTCATTTTCATCTGTAGAATAAAATCCATTTTCTGGCCACAACACATCTATATATAAATTTTCATCCAGGACTATTTTGTTTCCTTTTTCTATTTCTATTACACTGGTATTACTATCAATTTCAATATTTGGTGATTTTTTATACATGAAAATATTTTTTATATCACTTACTTTTTTTACTGCTTTTATACTTGAGTAATGATCTTCATGGATATGAGATATTAAAAGCATATCTATATTGAATATACCTCTCTTTTTAATATATTCTGGAAGTTCTTTTTCTCCCTTATTGTATGAAGAATAAATATCTCCTCCTAAATCTATAAACAAATTTTTATTCTTATATTTTATATAAGATGCATTAGCCTGACCCACATCTAAGAAAGAAATTTCCAGTGAATCATCAAAGGTTGGTATCAAAGCATAATACATAGCAAAAAATAACATTGAAATAATTATGAATTTGTGTATTATTCTTTTAATTTTTAAATTAAATAAAAATACTACATATAAAAACAAAAAATAGTATAAGAATAGAATAGTAATATTTGGAGAAGCTACCATAACTCCTAAATATTTTATTTCAAATATATTATTTAAAAAATATCTAAAAATTTCCAATCCAAAATTAACAAAATAAAAAATAAATTCAGCTATAGGTAATATTACAAAACTAAATACTACCCCTACTATAGAAATACTCAATATTATTGAAAATATAGGAACCAAAATAAGATTTCCTATAAAGCTAAATAAGGATATATAGTTAAAATAGTAAGCTAATATAGGTAATATTCCCAACTGGACAAAGGGTATGAATAAAATCTTGTTTAATAGCTTACCCGGTATTTTAGGATTTACATAGTTCAAATAAAAATAAATTGTAATAGTTGTTGAAAAGGAAAGTTGAAAACCTACATCAAAAATCCATAAAGGATTGTAGATAAGGAGAATCAATCCAGCTAAACTTATGGAATTAAAGGGTGAATTCTTTCTATATAATAAATTTCCCAATGTTATTATAGAAAACAAAATTAAAGCCCTCAATATAGAAACAGGAAATCCTATTATAAAGGCATAAAACCAAAGAAATCCCAATATTATAATCTGACTTTTTCTAATATTAAGTTTTAAAAATTTGAAAATATAACTAAATACAACTATAAAAATACCTATATGTAATCCAGATACGGCAAATACATGTGCTATTCCAGTATTTCTAGCCCCTGTTAAAAAACTTTCATCTAAATAATCCGTATCTCCATACAGTACTGATTTTAAAATATCCGCATTTTCTTTATATAAATTCTTATTTATAAAAGTTTCTGATTTTTTTAAAACACTTTCCTTAATCCTGTATAAAATGTTTTCATGTTTTAAAGTCTCTAAATCATTTCTTTCTATGAACATTGTCCCTTGAATATTATTTCTCAATAAATACTCTTTGTAATCAAAGACAAATCTGTTCTTTGAATATAAGGGTTCTAAAATTCTACCTTTAACTTTAATACTTGAACCAATTTTTAATTCTTCTGCAGCCTCAGTAGATTTCAAAATTATTTTCTCATCTACTTTTTGAATTATTCTATTATCTGATTTTAATATTTCTATATTTACTATAAATGTTTGATTATCAAGTTCTTTATCTACAACTTTACCTTCAATAGTTATTATCTTTTCATAATAATCTTCTAATATTATGTTTAAATTGTTTTTTGCAATAAAAAAGCCTATAATAATACTCAAGCATACTATTATAAGATAATATATTGGCTTTTCCCTATTTTTTACTAATAGAACTAAAATTAAAAATATCAGCAAGAAAATTATAATTAGAATTTTTATTGGTAAAATTTCAGTGTATGCAAAAATTACACCAGTTATATAAAATAATGTCGTGAAGATTAGTTTATTTTTCATAATAAAATTCTATCAGAAATCACGACACATTAAAAGATAAATTTGAAAGGAAATATATGTTAATAAAATCGACTAGTATTGATATAAACACTTTTAAAATGGATATTTTTGAAGAAAGCGTATTTTTCGATATCGAAACTACAGGACTTAATCCTAAATATTCAAAGATAGTAATGATTGGGGTTTTATATCTTGAAAACAAAAATTATACTTTAACTCAACTTTTTTCAGAAAAAGATGGGGAAAAAGAAATAATTCAAATATTTATTGATATAGTAAAAGAATATAAATATTTAATTTCTTATAATGGAAATTCTTTTGACTTAAGATTTATAAAAAATAGAGCACAGTTAAATAATTTAAATTTAAATCTTAAAAACAAATGCCTAGTAGACTTATTAAAAGTATTTAGAGTTAATAAAGATTGTTTTAATACGGAAAATCTTAAATTAAAAACAGTTGAAAAGTTTTCTAATATAGATAGAAAAGATCAAATATCCGGGAAGGATTTTATTAAATTATTCAACTCATACCTTCTTAATCCCAAAAAAGAATATCTTGAATTGATGTGGCAGCATAATTTTGAAGACATTAAGAATTTACCTGAATTATTTAGAAATTACAATTTATTTAAAAATAAAACAACTGTAACTTATAAGGAATATTTTTTAGACATTTTTATCGATAATGATTCTCTTACAATTAGAAATGGTCAAATCAGCATAAAGGCAAAAACTTATAATATCAATACTTTTGATACTATTATAAATGATTTTAATTATAAGTTGGAATGGACCAAAAAATCAGGGTCAATGTCTTTTGAGATATTATCTAAAAAGGGGAAATTAAAAGACGGACGGATTCTAAATTATTTAGATTTAAAGGATGTTTTTAACTCTAATTTAATTTTACGTAATAATCTTAATATACCTGAAAATTTTTTAGTATTATCTATAGATAATACACCAAATAAAAATAATATTTTAAAGTTTATATCTTTGCTTTTTGAATATAAAAAAATTCCTTGATTAAATTTCAAGGAATTCAAAATATCTTTTCGACTAAGTCTTTAAATTCTTTATAGGCTGGATGAATTTCTAAATCTTTTAATGCTTCTGCCATGCTTTTGTAATACCAACCTTGTTGACACTTGTTTTTTTGATGGAATTTTTTCCAGAGGTCATCTCCTAAAATTTGATAGTCTCTATAAATAGATCTCATGTTTGCCAATTTATCTCCTAAAGCAATTATTTTAGATTCTATGTTTGCTTCATGCATGAAAAATTCAACGGTTTCTTCTTTTCTTATATTCCATGTATCTTCAGGATTTTGGTCCTTTCTTTTATTTTCACTTTCATAGGAAACTAATTCGGCAATGTAGCCAAACTTTTCTTTTAGAGTTTCAAAACTTATATCAGTGTCTTCTAAAACATCATGCAAAACAGCAGCGGCAATAACCTCTGGATTATCTGTCATTGTAGATACTATTGATGCTGCTTCTAAAGGATGTAAAATATAAGGAGTTTTCTTACCCTTTCTATACATACCTTCATGAGCTTTAACAGCAAAAATTATGGCTTCATTGATTACATCAGAATTATTAATAGATCCATTACTCATTGTACTCTCGCCTTTCTAAAAATTCTACCACAATTCTTTTTGAAATTCTTCTAAATGTTCCTTAACATAAATACCAGGAGTTCCTCCTGTATGAATAAAAAGCACATTAGAGTTTGGTACTATTTTTCCTTCTTTAATTAAATTCATCATTCCTCTAAAGGCTTTTCCTGTATAGCATGGGTCTAATATAACTGCTTCTTTTCCTGCTACATAATATATCGTTTTTCTCGTTTCCTCATCTGGAATATTATATCCTTTACCTACAAAACCTTTTTCTATCCACAGATCATCTCTTGTTAACTTTATTCCCATATTATATTTAACTGCTGCTCTATTCATGTAGTCTATATCATTAGATATTTGTTTTTCGCTTTTTTCTGATACACTTACACCAATTACTTTATATTTATTATTAAAGTATTTTTTCCCTAAAAGTAGACCTCCGTAGGTACCGGCTGAACCGTATCCACAAACAATAAAGTCCAAGTCTATATCCATTGTATTTATTTGAGAATTTATTTCTTCCGCAGCATCAAAATATCCTAATATGCCTAATTCTGAACTTCCACCTACAGGTATTTCATATACCTTATGTCCTTGACTTTCATATTTATTTATAACTTCTTCTCTGATACTATCTTTTTTCTCTGCATTATCAGTAAAATAAAGATCGGAATTCATCATTAAATCTAATATTATATTTCCTGAGGCTTCTTTCGGTTTTTGCCCATCCATTATGATGATGGATTTCATACCAAATCTTGCAGCTACAGATGCAGTTAGACGCCCATGATTAGTCTGAGGTCCTCCGTAGGTAAGCAAAGTATCACACCCCTTATCTAGAGCATCTTTAATTAAATAATCTAGTTTTCTTAGTTTATTTCCTCCAAAAGCATAACCTGTCATATCATCTCTTTTTATGTATATATTACATCTCAAGTCTTTACTGATATTATCTAGTTTATGTATAGGAGTATCCAAAAAACCTGTTTTCATTTTATCAACTTTTTTCATTTTTTCGCCTCACATATAAGTTTCTATAACTATTATATCATAACAATATTGAATCATGCTATTTTTTTAATTAAATTTTATTTTCCATTAGTTTTGCATAATTGTAAAGAAGTCTTGCACCGTAGCCTACTCCACCTTTTTCAGAATATGGTAAAGCTTTATCAGTCCAACTTGTACCAGCAATATCTATGTGTACCCAAGGTGTCTGTTCAACAAATTCTTCAATAAATAAGGCAGCAGTTATAGAACCTCCTCCAATAGTACTTCCTTGTGTACTGTTTCTTATATCAGCTACATTGGATTTAATAGATTCTTTTAATTCTTCATCACATGGCAATCTCCAAATTTTTTCTCCAGATATATGTGATGCTTTTTCTATTTTTTCATGAAGTTCATCATTATTTGAAAAAGTACCTGCTCTTCTACTTCCCAAAGCTGTTATTATGGCTCCAGTAAGTGTTGCTAGATCTATTATACTTTCAACTTTATGCTTATCTTTAATGTAGGTTACTGCATCTGCTAACGTTAACCTTCCTTCAGCATCAGTGTTGTTTACTTCAATAAATTTTCCAGACATTGATTCTAAAATATCCCCTGGCAAATAGGCTTCATGGGAAATTCTATTTTCACAGGCAGCTACAACAGCCACAATGTTTACCTCTAATTTCATACTTGCTATAATTTTCATAGCACCAATAACAGCTGCTGCTCCAGCCATATCGCTTTGCATAGTACTCATTGATTTAGAAGGTTTTATTGAATATCCCCCACTATCGTAGGTGAGTCCCTTGCCTACTAATCCAATTTTCTCTTTATTATCACTACCATTATATTCCATAACAATAAGTTTAGGAGTATTTACAGACCCTTTCCCAACTGCTAGAAAGGCATTCATCTTTAAATCTTCAATTTCTGTTTTACCGTATACAGTTACTTTAAATCCTGACTCGTCTCCTGCTTTTTTTGCCTCTTCTCCTAATTTTTCCGGTGTTAATCTCATTGGAGGTTCATTTACCAAATCTCTACATAAGATAGTTCCATCACTTGCTGCTTTAGCTTCAATCATTGCGTTTTTGAAATCATCAATTTTACTAAAAAAATCAATATTTGCTATTTTATTAGTTTCTTTTTTAGTTTTATATTTATCAAAAACATAATTAGATAAATAAGCAGCCTCTACTGTTTTTTCATATATATCATAATCATTAATTTTTTCAGATAGATTATCCAATAAAACTAAAACATTTTTACCCTTTATTTGCCTTATTTTTTTAAATCCTTTTGCAAAGCTTTCAAAAATATTTTCAATGTTAATTTTACCATCTTTAATTTCTAAAAAAACTGTTTTTAATAAATTATCATTATGAAATAATGAAGTGGTATATACTTGTTCTTCATTGTCTTTAAAATCATTACTTTTCATTATACTTTTAAGATTGTTGATAAGATCTCCAGTTTCATCTAAGTTAATCTTCTCATTTTCTATGAATGGTAATAATACAGTATCGTATTTTTTTAACCCTTCTAATTTTGTTATTTGTTTGATTTCCATATAAATCTCTCCTTTATTTTTTTGTTATTCTAATTATACCACTCATTTGCAAATATCAGAATTAATAATTTTCAATTATCTATTCTTATGCCTTCAAGTACATTGGTGATGTTAATTAATTTATATATAATACTTCCATCCTCTTCAACAAATTTAACTCTAATCATGGGATGGTTTTCTACATAAAATTCATCATTTTCTGATATTATTAATTTGTTCAAACTTCCATCATCAGAAGTAGTATATAAATATCCTTCTTTGTAAATTACAGATATTTTTTGTATTCCATCAAATAAATAATCTCCTTGATAGTTTTTAAGTTCTTCTTCTGTTAATTCAGTACCTTTTTTTAAATTAGGGACAGCATACTCTTCGTTAAATAAAATAGCTTCAGATATCTCAGAAATTGTCAGTAATCCATTATTATTTTCATTATTAGTGAGATATATCATATAATAATTTTCTTCTGGAAATATTTTAATTAAAGAATTATAACCACTATTACCTATATGACCACTATGTGATATAGTTTTTTGACCATATCTCATATTTAGAAAAAAACCATAACTATATCCATCGTTCCAATTTCCCCACTGGGGATTTTGAATTTTATCAAGGGATTCTTTAGAAATAAGTTTTCCATTTAATAATCCTAAAAGGTATTTTTGCATATCTTCTACTGTTGAATATATGTTTCCACTACCAGTGACAATAGAAAGATTATACAATGATAGTTGTACAGGTTCCTTCTTATCTATAATATAACCTATTGCTTGATTGTCTAAATAATTATTATCCACTCCACAAACCGAGTCATTCATTTCTAAAGGTTTAAATATATTTTCATCAATATATTCATTATATGAAACTCCTGAAACTTCTTCTATGATTTTAGCCAGCATAATATATCCAGCATTACTGTATGAAAAATCCTTGTCCTGATCGAATAATAAAGGTAGATTGATTATAAAGTCAATATTTCTTTCTAATGGAACCTTCTGTTCAAGAGAATATAATCCTTCTCTTTGGAATCCTGAAGTATGCGTAAGTAATTGGTGAATTGTTATATCTTCTTTTTCATTAACTATATTTATGTACTTTGAAATTTTATCATTTACGTCTAGTTTGCCATCTTCTTCTAATTGCAATATCGCTGTTGCTGTAAAAGATTTCGTTATAGATCCTATGGGAAATATAGTATCAGTAGTATTTTTAATTCCTTTTTCATAATCTTTCATACCAAAACTATCTTTATACAATATCTTTTCACCTTTAGAAATTAATACGCTTCCACTAAAATAATACTGGCAGTTTTCATTGTATAACTCTATAAATTCCTTCATGCTTTTATCTATGTTTTTTTCTTCACTAGTATTACAACCCATTAATACAAAAACAATAACAATAACAATAACAAATATTCTTAATACAAAAAAAAGCGGTGCTCCTTTTAATCTTTTCTTCAAAAAATCACCTCCTAATTTATTATTAAATATCCTATTTGTAAAAATTATAAAACTTGCATTATTTTTTGTCAAATATTAAATTTAAAATTATTATTTTTATTTCATAAAAAGAAGAGCCCCCCAGCTCTTCTTTAAAATATATATTTTGTTTTAATATCAATTACATAGCATTTTTGAATATTTGAATTACATCTTCCAATTTAGCTGTACATGGATTTGTAGCACTACATGCATCTTTCATAGCATTTTTAGCCATTACTTCAAAGTCTTTTTCTTTAACTCCCAATTCGCTAAGTCCGGAAGGAATACCTATATCCTTGGATAATTTTTCTATAGCTTCTATTCCTACATCCGCTGCATCTCTTACTGATAATCCTTCAATATTTTCTCCTAATGCTTGTGCTATATCACCAAGTCTCTCTGGATTAGCATTTAAATTATATCTTTGAACGTGTGGTAATAGAATTGCATTGCATACACCATGAGGAAGATCGTAAAAACCACCAAGTTGATGTGCCATACCATGAACATAACCTAAACTTGCATTATTAAATGCCATTCCACCTAATAATTGTGCGTATGCCATATTTTTTCTAGCTTCAAAGTTTTCACCATTTGCAACAGCTTGTCTTAAATTTTCACCTATAAGTTTTATAGACATAAGAGCTGCTGAGTCTGTAACCGGCGTTGCAATAGTTGACATATATGCTTCAACTGAATGAGTTAATGCATCCATTCCTGTTGCCGCTGTTAAACCTTTAGGCATAGTCATCATCATTACAGGATCGTTAACGGAAATTGTTGGAGTTACTCTCCAGTCAACAATAGCCATTTTTACACTTGTTTCTGTGTTTGTTATTATACAAAATCTAGTAATTTCACTAGCTGTACCTGCTGTTGTATTTATAGCGATCATAGGTGGCATAGGTTTTGTACTCTTATTAACACCTTCAAAATCTCTTATATGTCCACCATTTCCAGCAACTAGGCCTATTCCTTTTCCACAGTCATGAGAAGATCCTCCACCTACTGAAACAATAGAGTCACATTTTTCATCTTGATAAACTTTAAATCCGTCATGTACATTTTCATCAGTTGGATTTGGTTGAGATCCAGCAAAAATAACTGATTCAACTCCAGAGTCTTTTAATATTTTCTGAATATCATCTAATGCACCTCTTTCATGCATCCCTTTGTCTGATACTATAAGCGCTTTTTTCAATCCTAATCCTGCTGCCTTTGGTCCAATTTGCTTAACTGCTCCTGCACCCATTAAATTTGTTACCGGCATAAAATACTCAAATACTTGATCTGCAATGTTTGTCATAATTTCCTCCTTGAATTTAGTAGTAAAAGATAGTTTTTATCTTTTCACTAATATAAGATGCAATTACTGTGCCATAATATTATTGGTTTATTTTTTAACATATTAAATTACCATTTTCAGGACATTTAATAGTAAATTGTTCACTTTTGGAGTATTCTGTTAATATTTCGTTACATAATTATCAATTTATTTACTATTTTGTTACATTATAGTGTTTTATTATAGAGCGGTGTCATTATTTGTTACATTATTTGGTTTGTTTTTTATATTTGCAGGAAAAGCTATTGAATTAATCTCATAATTATCTGCTATAGCTAAAGAATTTTCATAACACAAGGCTAGTAATTTTGACTCCGGTTTATCTTTTCCATTATATTCAAACTCCTTTGTTTATTAAATCATATTATATTTTACCTGATTAAAAAATTCTTTTCAACCTATTGACTTTTATTATCATATTTGATAATATTACAAATGATGATAATATAAAGGATGGTGAATTATCTTGGAAAATAAAATAGTAAAAGAATTACTTGATCCAACTAATATGAAAATTGTTATGTATCTAATGGAAAATGAATATGCAACAAAGAAAGATTTAGAAGAGGTCGTAAGTGAGATATCTCAGGCAAGCTTGTATAGACATTTGAAAAGTTTAGTAAAAAATGAAATTTTGAAAATACATTCAAAAAAACAAAAAAGGGGCACCTATGAAAAAACCTATAAACTAAAATATAATCCTAATGATAAAATAGGTGAAATAATTAAAAATGGCAATCGTAAAGAAATTTATGAAATTTTTTACACTTATATTATGACACAATTAATTGATTTCAATAATTACTTAAACAGAGAAAATTTTAATCTAGAAGAAGACAGAGTTGGATTTAGAAGTTTTCCACTAACCTTAACTGATACAGAGTACGTAGAAATGAATAAAGAAATAGCTATACTATTAAAAAAATACATGGATTTAAATCCTAAAAATAATTCTAGGCTAAGAAAATTCTCAATAACTTCTATGCCTATTGAAAAGGAGAATTAAAATGAGTGTAAATATTATTGAAAAAGGAATTACTGTAAACGGAGAGTTTAATCTTTCTAGTACTCTTACCCTTCCTAAAAATCTTGATAAATATCCAGTTGTAATTATTGTACCTGGTACGGGAAATTCCGATAGAGATGGGAACAGCAAAAAGCTAAATATGAATATATATAAATTAGTTGCCGAATATCTTACTTCCATAGGTTATGCTACTATTAGATATGATAAAAGAGGTCTACATAAAAGCGATGGAGATTTTGTTAAAACTGGTCTTAATGACTCAATAAATGATATTGTTTATGTATACAATTATTTGAAAAATAGAGATGATATAGATATTGAAAATATATTCTTGTTAGGTCATAGTGAAGGAGCTATTTTATCTACCATTGCATCTGATCAAATGAAACTTAAAGGATTGATTCTTTTAGCTGGAGCCGGTGTTAGTATTAAAAGTGCACTATCCATGCAGAATCAGGAAGCCTACAAAGAAATTCAAAATATTAAAGGTTTAAAAGGAATATTATTAAGATTATTATACTCTGAAAACAAAATTAAAAAAACACAAGAAAAATTATATAAAAAAGCTTTAGCAACTGATGAGGATGTTATAAAGTTTCAAATGAGAAAGTTTCCTGCAAAATGGTTAAGAGAACATTTGCAATATACCGATGAAGATATCCTAAAACTACTTGAAATTAAAAAAATACCTGTTCTATGTGTAACTGGAGATAAAGATGTCCAAGCTGATCCAGATGATTTAAAGTCTGTAGATGAACTAAATAATGATAATATTAAAACTAAAGTAATTGAAAATATGGATCATGTTTTAAGATATTATGGCGGAGAAAAAACAATTATAAATTTAATTAAGCAGTATAAAGAAGAAGTTGATAAGCCTCTTCACGAAGGTTTAAAAAAAGTATTGAAAAATTGGTTTGAGAAGTTAAGTTAACTATTTAATATTAATTAAGTCCTGTCGAAAAAATCAGCAGGACTTAATTTTTTATATAAGTACTTCTCTTCTAATAATGTCTTCGTAGCTTTGTCTTTTCACAATGATTTTCGAATTATTATCTTTAACAACTACAACTGCTGGGATTTGTAATTTATTATAGTTATTTGCCATTGAGTACCCATATGCTCCAGTTGAAAAAACAGCTAAAATATCTCCAGTATTTGGATTTGACAACTGTGCTTTTTCTATTAAAATATCCGTTGATTCACAACATTTTCCGCTAATAGTAAAGTAATCCACTTTTTCTTCTTCAGCTTTATTCGCTAATAAACAAGTGTAATCTGCATTATACAAACCCGGTCTTATATTGTCTGTCATACCACCATCAACGGATACATATGTTTTAATACCAGGTATTTCTTTTATGCTTCCTATGGTATAAAGTTGGATACCTGCCTCACCAACTATAAATCTACCCGGTTCAATTACCACAGAAGGAATATGAATTTTTTCTTTTATACAGAATTCTTCTATTTTCGACATAATAGGATCTACAAAATAAGAGATAGATTTCGTGATATCTTTATCTGTGTATTTTATACCAAACCCTCCGCCTATATTGAGTTCTTTTACTTCGTAATCGAATTTATCATTAACATTTTTAATTAAATTCATTGAAATATCTAAAGCTTTTAAATGGGAAGTATTGTCATGCAATTGTGAACCAACATGGTAATGAAAACCATCGAAATTAATATTATTACAATCTATGGCTTTTTTAACAGCTGGAAAAATTATTTCTTCATTTAATGGTATTCCAAATTTAGAATCTTTACTTCCTGTTGTTATATATCTATGAGTATCAGAATTTACACCGGGAGTAATTCTAAATAATATATTAATAGTTTTATTTTTGCTTTTTGATAATTCTAAAAGTAAATCTAATTCATATATATTATCAACAATAAATTTTCCTACATTATAATCTAATGCCATTTCTATTTCTTCAATTGATTTATTGTTGCCATTAAATTCAATTCTTTCACTAGGAAAATCGGCTTTAATTGCCGTATACAGTTCTCCTCCTGATACAACGTCTAAGCTTAGTCCCTCCTTTTCTATAAGCTTACACATATAAAGTGTTAAAAATGCTTTGCCCGCATATGCAGCTCTTGTATTGTTATATTTATCTAAAAACTCTTTTTTAATTTCTTGAATTTTTTTTAAAATTGTATTCTCAGATATTACATACAAAGGGGTGCCATATTTTTTAGCTAAATCAACAGTATTACAATTTTCAATATATAAATTATTATTTTTTATTTTCAATTAATTCACTCCATTCTTTATAGAATTCATTTATCTACAATAATTACATAAGGCTTAGCTACTTTATACGTAGCCAAGCCTTATTTTAGATTTTGAATTCTTTATTATTAATCAATTTTTAGATTTATAAAATAAAACCTGCTACTACATATAATATAGTTGCCGCTGCTCCAAATGTTAATGTATAAGGTATCTGTGATTTAATATGATCAATTGGATCGCATCCAGTAGTTGAACATGATAAGTATGTACTGTCAGATATTGGTGAAGAATGATCTCCAAAGATACTACCACCCCATACAGCTGCTGCAACTAAAGGTACATTAACTCCCATAGCTAAAGCCATCGGTATTGCTAAAGGCATCATTACAGCCATAGTTCCCATAGAAGTACCAGTTGAAAATGAAATTAATTGTCCTAGTATAAAAATTAATGCCGGAAGTAATGCTGGTGTTAATATACTGGAGAATGCATTTCCTAAATATTCACCTGTGCCCAGTTGTCCTGTAACACTTCCCATACCAAAGGCAAACACTAATATAGTAACCATTGGAAGCATCTCTCCGCTTCCTTGAAAAATTTTATCAAGAATTTCTTTAGGTGTAAATATCTTTTGTTTCCAATACATTATTGAAGCGACAAAAACCGCTGTTACGATTCCCCATAGAATAGCTCTATATCCATCACCTTCGATTATATTTCCGCCGCCTGTTACATACATACCACCAACTATTAGAGATATCATTATAAGTAGAGGTACTCCAAGATTAGCTGCTGAAGTTGTTTTTTCAACCTTTTCTTCCCCTGAACTGGTACTTGTAGGTGAATATCCTTTTTTACCTTCTTTAGGTTCATCTAATTGACCTGTTTTTTCAGCTCTTTCTTCAGCTTTTTTCATCAACCCAAAATCTTTTCCTATTATGATCAATATTGGTATAGCCAATACAGCTATAATAGCATAAAAGTTTAATGGAATTGACTTTATTAATACAGCAGTTGCATTTTCAACACCTTGGGATTCAAGTAATCCTATCATATATGCTCCCCAGCCACTTAGTGGTATCAAAACACATACAGGAGTTGATGTAGTGTGAACTATAAACGCAGATTTTTCATGAGGCACCTTAAAGGCATCATTTACTGGCCTGGATACAGCGCCTGTTACTAAACAGCTTAATGTACCTGATGTGAAAACTAATAGTCCAATTATCCATGTGAATATTCCTGCACCTTTCTTAGATTTAACTATTTCTTTTTTATTGGTTAAATAGTCAACAAATCCATTAATTCCCCCTGATTGTTCCATCATAAGTATTAATGCCCCAAGAAGCATTAAGGTAATAAATATTATTACGTTTGCTCCATCTTTAAATACATCAATATAAGTTGTAAAAGTCGCATTCAATGCTAAGAATGGATTTCCCCCTCCAACAATTATCAATGCTAAAAATGTTCCGGTAAATAATGCTAAAAATACGTTTTTAAATAAAAGTGCTAATACAATAGCTGTTACTGGTGGTATTACTGATAAAATTCCATATTCCATGATTAATTCTCCTCCTATTTTTTATTTTCTTACTGCTTTTCCTAAGTTGTCTTTAATTAATTTATTATTTTTAACGGAAATTTCTCCGTTAACTATCACATATTTTATTCCTTCAGGTGCTTCAAAAGGATTTTTAAATGTAGCCTTATCTTCTAATTCATTAAGATTGAAAATTACTATATCTGCATCTTTCCCAATACCTAAAGTACCTTTATCAATCCCCAGTCTTTCTGCTGGCATCCATGTCATTTTACTAAGACCTGTATGTAAGTCAACTATTTTTTCATCTCGTACATATCTACTTAAAAATCTTGGAAAAGTTCCGCTTGCCCTTGGATGTCCTTGTTTATTATGCATAAATCCATCGCTTGCTACAATAGTATTAGGATGTGATAATGCCATTTTTACTTCTTCCTCTTTCATAACATGACCAATAGTAATAGTTTCTGGTTTTTCTTTTCTCAATTTTTTGAAAAGTTTTTCATTAAGTCTTTTACCTGCAAATTCTCCTTCAGCTACTTCAATTTTGTCATAATCAATTTGATATCTATCTAAAAACCCTTCATCATAAGTAGTTTCACCAATACCTGTACTAAAAGCTGAATAAGGATAACAATCAAAACCTAAATCTAAACCATTTTTTCTACTTAAATCCATTAATATTAATAATTCTTCCATCTGTCCATAGGCTCCCATACTTCCTATGTGAGAATTCTGTATCTTAACCCCTAATTCTTTACCTATAAATAATAGTTCTTCTGTAGCTTTAATAACGTTTTTAGCATCATCCCTAATATGTGCCGCTATAATTTTATCTCTATTTTTAACTGATGATGAAATCGTTATTAATTCATTGTTTTCAAGGCCTGGTATATACCTTATTCCAAAGGAAATTCCTAAACATCCTTCGTCCAAAAAGTATTCAGCACGTTCTTTCATTAAATTTAATTTACTTTCATCTTTAATTTTTTTATACTTATCATTTTCATCAACGAACTTTCTTAAACTTTCATGGGGAATTAACATACCAACATTTGAAGGAGTTCCTATATTGTCTGCTGCATCTAAATATTCTTTCAAATCATAAGGTCCTACACCACAATTGCCACCTACTACAGTAGTAGCTCCCATTTTTACCATAGATTCAAAGATACCAATGTCAAATTTCTCTTCTTCCCTCAAATATGGATCTTCATGCATATGCATATCCACAAATCCAGGACTTATTATACAGTTTGCTGCATCAATTACTTCATCTGCATCCTCCTCTTCAGCTATTATTTTTGATATTTTTCCTTTTTCTAAAACTATATTCAATTTTGAATCAATCTTGTTTTTTGGATCTACAATCCTTCCATTTTTTATTAATATTTTCATTTAATACCTCTTCTTTATATTTTATATTTAATAGTTGCAACTACTATGCCAAAAAATAAAATTGCCTGTATCCATTGATACAGGCGAAATATTTTTAATATTTTTTTAGAATATGCTTAATCAAAGTAAAAAAAGTTCGGTTTTCCGAACATATTTCGTATTCCCGAACATTAATTATATCTAATAGAATTCTTATAACATAATAAAGCTATATCTCTCATAGCACTTTCTGCTCTTCTTACATCTGTGTCATTACCACTCATACATAATATGAAAGGATTTCTAGTATAAACTATGCCAGCATCATGTATTATACCCTCATCTTCTCCAATTTGATGAGCTATTACAGTATTGCTTCCAAAATAATAAGGAATTATATATCCTCTTTGCTGCAATTTCAAAATTTCTAATATTTCTATACTTGATTCCTTAGAAATTAATTGACTATTATAAAGTCTGAGAAATATCTCTCCAGTTTCTTGTACAGAAGTATAATTCTCTATGCCTTTTTTCATTGCATCATAATCAAAAAAGGTTCTATTAACTTTAGATTCGTAAAAACCCAAATTATTCATTGTATTATTGATATTATCTATACCTAATATTTCAACTAAAATATTAAAAGCAGTATTATCACTAATAGCTATCATTAGTCTATATAATTCTTCTACTGTAAACTCTTTGCCTTCATTTAGATGCATAAGTGCTCCTATGGATGGTGCCTTATCCTTCTTTTTAAGTTTGTATTTAAAATCTTTATTAAGCTTTCCGTTATTAATTTGGTTAAAGGTTTCGATTAATACATATAATTTTGATATCCCAGCAGCAATAAAAACATCTTTATTTCCAGCCACGGCATATTCACCACTTTTTATATCTCGATAATATATCCCTATATCTCCTTGTATATTTGAAATTCTATCTTCTATTTGTTTACTTAACATACTACCTCCTACATTTCAATATTATATTTTTTCATTTTTTCAAATAAAGTTGTTCTCCCAATGTCTAATATCTCTGCTGTTTCTGTTTTATTTTTATTTGTTTTGTTTAAAGTTTCTATGATTATTCTTTTTTCCAATTCTTCTTTTTGTTTTTTTAAAGAGTTCTCTTTAAATAATTTTTTTTCTTCTTTTTTATTGATTAAAATATTTTCAGGCTTAATGATTTTACCTTCACACATAATTGACGATTGTTCTAATGTGTTCTCTAACTCTCTGATGTTTCCAGACCAACTATATTTTTTTAAACAATCAATTGATTCTTTACTGATTAATAATGGTTCAATATCTAATCTATTACAAATTTTAGGAAGTAAAAATTTACATAAAATCTCTATATCTTCGACTCTTTCTCTCAATGGTGGTATTTCGATAGGAAAAACATTTAATCTATAAAATAAATCTTTTCTAAATCTGTTCTTTTCAACTAATTCTTCCAGATTTTTATTAGTAGCAGCTATAACTCTAACATCTACTTTTAATTTATCATTTCCTCCAACTCTATAAAAAGTTTTATTTTGTAAAACTTCTAATAACCTCCCTTGAATTTCAAGTGGAATCTCACCTATTTCATCTAAAAATATTGTACCTCCGTTTGCAATCTCAAAATATCCTTTTTTACCACCTTTTTTTGCTCCTGTGAATGCACCTTCCTCATACCCAAACAATTCACTTTCAATTAAGTTGAACGGGATCGCTGCACAGTTAAGGTTTATAAATTTAGATTCCTTTCTTTTACTGTCTTTATGAATTTCTTCTGCAATTAAACTCTTCCCCGTTCCACTTTCTCCTAATAGCATTATAGTGGCATTTGTTTTTGATGCTCTATTAAGCAAGTATTTGATATGTTTTATTTTTGTTCCTTTCCCTATAATGTTTTTATATTTATATATATAATCCTTAGTTTTAATTGTTTTATTTTCTCTTTCCAGAACTTCTATTATACTCTTAGCATCTTCAACTATCTCATTGCATATATCATGAGTATAGAAATAAATCTTTAAATTCTTTTTACCATTAACTTGAATTTTTTCTTTTTTTATAAACCCGAAGTTATCTTTTATCTTAAATATTTTTTGTTCAACGTGATTATTTTTTAAATCTTCAATTGTATTTGCGAATTCTTCCGTAAATATTTCATTAAAATCTTTATTTAAAATAATTTCTCTATTTAGTGATGTTTTTTCTGGTATCATCTCTGTTTCAAATATTTTTTTTATTATTGATTTCTCTTTTATATTATCAGTTATGTAAAATTTAATTACTCCATCATTTAAAATTATAATTTGATTTTTCAAAAAA
>JAABRS010000142.1 GCA_011390775.1 Clostridia bacterium
ACAATCAATATCTCCAGACCTATTAGTATATATGAACCTAATTTAATTCGTAGTTCTTCTCTTTTTTTATGTAAAACCGTACTTTTTTTCCTTTTAATCTCATGATAAACTAATTTTCCAAATATAATGAAGGTTCCCCAAATCAATACTGTTACTGCAATCATAGCTATTATAATGGAAACATTGTGAAGAAAAATATGTGGAAAATCCATCATATTCATTTTAAAGCCCCGCTATTTCCAGAATAACCATGAATGCAAAAAGTACTAAAGCAAACGGTACTGTAATTTTAAGAGTATTTCCTTCTATCTTATCAAATAATGACACCTTGCTAAATTTATCTTCTGTTACCAAATTCTTTTCTTTGAGCTTTGTATACATAGATGCAAATATTCCTGTACCTATTATTATACCTATCATACCTCCGATAAGTCCATCTAAATTTCCACTACCTACAGCTGCTGCTATTGTACCGGGGCAGTATCCTAAGGTACCAAAACCTACACCAAATAATAATCCACCAATGATAGAATTTTTAATGGAACCTCCTTTTACATGAAGCTTGACCAATCCAGAGGGTCTAAGAATACTTATACCTATCATAGTAACTATAACTGCTGAAAGCATAATTTTAAGTACTGTAAAATCTTGAAGTCTAAGCTGAGCTAATATTATATCGTAGTTTGAAACTCCTCCTTTTTGAAGTAAAAATCCAAAGATAATTCCAAATATCAATCCTAATACTAACTGTAATCCTTTTGTTTCTCTGATTTCATCTAACATATCTTCCACCTCCACTAAATTCCGTATATTAGGAGGGCTGATGCTATTCCTCCGATAAAGAAACATATAGCTGCAACCCAACTTAAAATAGATAACTGAGCTGTACCGCTAATGCCATGTCCACTTGTACATCCTCCGGCCCATCTTGCTCCTATTCCTAATGTTATGCCTCCAAACATAGCTATGATGAATCTTAGGAAAAAGCTTGATGATATTTCAGCCTGCCACATATTTGGAACTATTATAACCTCGAAAGCTCCTGATAGTTTTGCTGAAATAAAGGCACCTATGATTATTCCTACTACCAGCATCCATCCCCAGTCAATTGTAGGGGCTACTTTAAGATAGTATTCATTCTTTTCAACCTTTTCTTTATTAAAAATTTTACGTATCATTCCACTTGTTTTTGCGAAAGATGTAGATGCACCCAATGCTTTATCTGATATTATTAAAGTTGCTATGTTTAAAAGTCCTATTAATATCCCTACTACATATGGGGACCACATTTCTAGTCTAAATACATTCATTATAGTTCCTCCTCTTTTAAATACACCTACGGCTTGTTGCCGTAGGTTGCATTATCTATTTGTCTTTGTATGCCATATAGGATTGGATTCCTCCACCTAAATTGCTTACATTTTCAAATCCTTTTGATTTGAGTATACTGGCTCCTAGGCTGGATCTAGATCCGGAGTTACAATATATAATTATATTTTTATTCTTATCTAATTCAGTGTATCTTGTTCTTAAATCTGGTGAAGGAATATTTACAGCTCCTTCAATCCTACTTTCTTCATATGCTTTTTTATCTCTTCCATCTACTATTATATAGTTAGAATCATCTTTGTATTTATCTACTAAAGATGGATGTAACTGAGGAACATCGCTTGTTTCATATGCCTTAGTCAACCAACTTTTCATGCTTCCATCTAAATAACCAATTATATTATCAATACCAACTCTGTAAAGCCAAAGTGATGATTCTTCTGCTCGTTCTTTATCTTCAGCTATAAGAAGTATTTTTTTATCCGGCGGTACTACCCAACCTGCAAAAGTCGGAAGATTGCTTATAAAATCTATATTATATGACTTTGGAACATGCTGTCCTCCAAATCCTGTGTAAGATCTAGTGTCAACTACAAAGGTATCTTCCTGTTGAGATTTTTCATAAAATTCCCCTGCCTTCATTTTTTTAAGTTCCGGTAGTTTATAAATCGGGAGAGGCCCTTTTGCATTTAAAGCACTGCACCTTGCAAAGTGATCCGGTACTTCCGGCATATCTTCTGTTAGATTCTTTACAAATTCATCTATATCTTTATACTGAAGAACTGGGTTATGCTTTCTTTCGTATCCTACAGTACTTCTGTATTTAGCTCCCATAGCTTTTCCACAAAGGGAACCTTCTCCGTGAGCAGGATAAACCTCTACAAAATCCGGCAATTTAAATATCTTGTTAAATAAGCTGTCGTAAAGTTTTTTAGCTAGTTCTTCTTTTCTATCTGGGAAAAGATCAGGTCTCCCTACATCTCCTACGAATAAAGTATCTCCACAGAATATTCCAAGAGGATCCTCTGATCTAGAAAGATCTCTAACTATGTAAGTTATGTGCTCAGGAGTATGACCAGGAGTTTCAATAACTTCAAATTCCATATCTTCAAGTTTAAATTTATCACCCTCTTCTAAAGCTTGATGATCGAACTGTGCTTCTCCTGATTTTGGAAAATACATAGTTGCACCGGTTTTTTCTGCTAATTCTATATGTCCTGACAGAAAATCTGCATGAAGGTGAGTTTCTAAAATATGAGTGATTTTAACTCCCATTTTCTCAGCTTCTTCTATATATAAATCTACATCTCTACTTGGATCTACTACCGCACAAGTTTCATTTCCTGCTACAATATATGAACTGTGTGCTATTTTTTCTACATAATAATGTTTTAATAACATAAATTTCCTCCTATCTATTTGTATGTTTTATGTATATATTATATAAACACCAAATACAGCTACTATTAGGAACAATACAGACATAATACTTCCTGATTTAATGTAATCTTTATTGCTGTATCCTCCCGGTCCCATTAAAAATGCATTAACTTGATGGGTAGGTAGTATAAATGAATTTGATGCTGATATCGCTACTAACATGGATAATGCCCTTGGGCTTATTCCAAAATTTTCCCCCATAATTATTACCAAGGGTACGAGTAAAACTGTTGCTGCTACATTTGACATGAATAGGGAAAATAACGTAGTAAGTAATCCTATTACAAACATAATTGGTATTGTACCCCAGGACTCAATAATGTTCATAACAAAATCTGCAGTATACTGAGCTGCTCCCGACTGCTCAAAAGCTATCCCTAATGGTATTAATCCACTTAATAGAAAAACAGTTTTCCAATCTATACCTTTATATACTTCATCTACAGGTATTACCCCACTAAGTATCATAAGCAAAGCTCCAGTTAAAAATCCTAAAGATAATCTAAAACCGAAAAGAACTAATACTATTGCTATAACTAGTGCTATAACTGCATAAGAAGAATCTTTTACCTGTTCTTCAGATACATCTCCCGGCACAGGAGATACAACTACTAAATCTTCCATGCTTTTCAATTTTCTAATATCGGACCATCTACCGTAAATTATAAGAGCTTGCCCTGGTTTTAAAGGTTTTTTATAATAATCTACTATTTCTCCTTCTCTATTTATCATAACTACGGGTTCTACATTAAAGTTTTTTCTTACAGCTATTTCGCTGATGCTTTTATCTTTTAATTTAGATCCAGGAGGGATTATTATTTCTGCAAAGCCGGCAAAACTATCTTCTTCAATACTTGAAAAATTATCCAGACTTGTCATAAGATCTAGTTTGCAGTCTTCAGAAAATTCTTTTACATTCTCTATTTCACCTAGTACTGCAAGGTACTGTCCTTCAGAAAATTTAGTTTTTCTCCAGGGAGCATAAGTGACACTGTCTCCTTCTTTCAATGCTACTATGTGAATATTAAATCTATTCCATAAGTCCACTTCTTGTATTGTTTTATCTACTATAGGACTATCTTTACTTATTTTTACTTCATATAAAGTACTTGGAAGATCAAATAATTCTATTAATTTCTTCTGATGGGCATCTTTAGAATCATCTCCTCCAGAAGGAAGTACTTTATCCCCAAATAGATAGAAATATCCAATTCCTGTAATCAGAAGAGCTGCTCCTATAGGGGTAGGTGCGAATATGTTGAATCTTTCATATCCTGCTCCCGTAACCATGTCATTAAGGATAATCAATGGTCCTGAAGCTACCATAGTAAGTGTCCCCCCTAATATAGCTGCAAATCCCATAGGCATAATAAGTTTAGAAGGACTTATTTTAGTTTTCTTAGATATTTTCATCAAAGCTGGTAAAAACAAAGCTGTAGCGCCTATATTTTGCATAAATGAAGATATAATACCAACTGTACCGGAAACTAAAGTAAGAATTTTTTTCTGAGATGTTCCTGCTGCCTTTGTGATTTTTTCAGATACTACATTCATTATTCCCGATCTGTCTATTCCGTAACCCATTATCATAACAGCCATAATGGATACCACTGCATTACTGGAAAACCCTGAAAATGCTTGAGTCACTTCTATAAGTCCTGTCCAGGCTAAAACAACCATTATTATTATAGCTGTAATGTCTGGTCTAACAAGTTCTGATACAAATAAAAATATAGCTAATGCTAATATACCATAAGCTATTAATATTTCCGTCGTCAACAAATCACCTCCAAATTAATTTTCCTTCTTTTATATTTATATCCAATTATAGGAATTTAAAACATTTTTTCATATATTTATTGTTTTTTATTTTTATTGAAAATAATTTTTACTTTGATAAAATCTAAATATCAGCTAAATAAATATTCTTAGGAGAATTAATTATGAAAGAGAAATATTTTGCTATAATGGCAAGTCACAGGAAAAATAGAAACACAGACATAGCATTAACGAATTATATTAAAAAATTAGAAAATAGAGGTGATTTAGTTGAAAAAGTAAATCTTTTAGATTTTGAAATCAACATATGTACTGCTTGTTACTACTGCAGCAGAAATTTTAAAAAGTGCATCATTAAGGATGATATGGAATTCTTTTATAAGAAATTTGAAGAATATGATAATTTTATTTTCGCTACTCCAGTATTTTTTAATAATTTAAGCACTTTAGGTAAAATTATGGTAGACAGAAGCCAAATGGTATATGCTTCCAATGCTTTTTTTGATAAGAACTTCAAAACAACTAATAAAAAAGGGAAAGCCGTAATAATATCTACAGCAGGTGCACCTTATTACGAAGACCAGTTTACAGGGGTTGAATCAACTTTAAGGTTGTTTTTCAAAAATCTAAATGCTGAAATAGTAGAGCATATAAAAATAAGTAATACGGACAAAAATTTATAAAATAATATATTGAATTACTTATTAAATCATGATAATATCTAATATAGTTTTCATTTCGTAT
>JAABRS010000143.1 GCA_011390775.1 Clostridia bacterium
TGGCTGTAAATTTCTAATTCGTTCATACAAAAAAACTTCAAATATCCTAGTACAACTTAGTACAAAAAATATAAAAAAATGAGAACCCAAAAAAATAATTGGGTTCTTTTATAATGGAATTATCTATACAATTCTTTTTCAAGTTGTTCTTTTGTCAGATTATAAATGTTAGTATTATTTCTCCTTAAAGCTTTTTTTAGAAAATCTTTTGGTTTGTTCTTAGCTTTTTCTATTAGGATTGCAAAATCTAATGGATTTCTATCATAAACATTGATGTATATTTTTTTGAGCCATTTAGGCATATTTCTATATTCTTTGGTATGTTCAAAGCCTTTTTGCTTTGTTTTAATACGATTTGGTATGTACCAGATCCTATGATATTTTTTATTTCTTTTATGGGAATTATTATATTTAGCTATAATATTACCAAATTCAGATATTATATATATTTTCTCGTCATTATATCTAACAACAACTTTTTCTCCTTGGTGACCTTCAGGCACTAAATATTTTGATGTATTTAGCTGTACAAAAAGATCTTTCCTTCCTACTTTACGCTTTGAATAATAATAAAAGACATAGGACTTTGGTGGTAGAGGATTCATTAGTGCTTGTTCTTCTTTAAATAGTGCATTTCTAGTATTATTTTTAGTTGAATGCATTTCTAAATTTTTTTCTTCTAATCCTTTATCTATAACTTTTTGAATTGCCTCAAGAGATTGATATTCAGATTCATAATCATCTCTGATAATATTCTTAGCTACTTTGACTCCAATTTCTACATTTCCTTTTTGATTAGGACAATTATTTGCACAAAATCTTACACTGAAATTATAATGCTCTGAAATTTCTTTAAAGAAAAGTGTTAAATTTTTATCTTTTACTGTAGGATCATGGACTTTTTTAGCTATTTTCATATTATCAATTAATATTTCATAAGAAAATCCATTAACTCTCTCGACAAACTTTAAGAAAACTTCGCTAAAATGTTTATTTGTCTCTCTTTCAGTTACTAGACATACTTGATATTGAGAATAGGGCATGTAGAATGCCGCAAAATATACTCGCTTATTTTTACCTGCTATATTTATCATCATATAACCCCAGTCGAATTGAATTGTTTCAGCAGGATTATAGTGAATTGTAAAATATGTTTCAGATTTTTTATTAAGTGCTATCCGGTATAGCTTGTTAAATTTTGCTTCGCTCAATGTTGGAACTAAAGGAGATACGATTGTTTTTATTTCTTTTTTGGATAATTTAGTAGTGTAATTTTTTCTGAAAGTTTTTCTTTGTATGTTCATAAGTATAGAGACTAGATTTATTACTGCTTTTGTATCTGGATGATAGAGATCTAAAGGTATTTTCGACGGATATATGTTGCCTGTTTCTTTTTTTCTTCTAAATACTGCACTTACAGTATTTTTATCTACTTCCATTATTTCAGCAATTTTACGGTAAGGTATATCTTGTTTTATTAAATCATAAATTTTTTTGTATTTATCTTTTGAATAATTCATATTAGCTCCTTTCAAAAATTTATAACTTTATTGAGAATATCATATATCAAATTGAATGTAAATAATAATACAAAAATAAAGAGAGAAAGTCATGAAAGAAAAAGAAGCATTTGAAAAAATAAAAAAAATAAATATTTTTAGTTCTGAAGACTTAAAGAGAATAACTGCTAGCAAAAGGATGACTTATATTTATATTAAGAAGTGGCTCAAAGAAATAAAGATTGTTAAATTACCTTTCTTTCTTTATAGTCCTATAGATCCTGAAACCAGTAAATATAAAGCTGATCTTTTCGAACTTGCTTGTAAAATTGAAGAGGATGCATTTTTAGTACTACTCTCAGCTTCTAAAATTCACAATCTAAAAGTGCCTGATATCAATACTATATATGTATCTACTTCGAAAAGATTCAATGTAAAGAAATTTGATGGATGGACTTTTAAACCTAGAATATTAGATGATTCCTTTGGAATTGAAGAATATGGTAATTTAAGATTAACGAACTATACTCGAACAGTTTTAGAAATGATAAGAGAATTCAATAAATATATGAATTTATATGAATTTCTAGATTTCTTAAAGAGTGTAAAGACTTTAGATTCAGAAAATGTAAAAAAGACCTTAGAGGTTTTTGATAGTAATATTCTATATCAAAAAATAGGTTATCTTGTAGACATTGGATTAATTAATGTGTATGAACCAGATTACTTAATTAACTTTTGTTTTAATAATATTGGTAAAAGCAGTAGATTTTTTTGTAAAAAAGCAAAAATAAAAGGAAGTTATAATACAAAATGGCAGCTTGTAGTACCAGAGGAGTTGAGGATATAACGGTGCCTGTCACATGAGTTTATGAGTTATAGAAAGTTTTATATAGTATATATGTTAGATTTCGAAGGTGCTGGAAGGCATCTTTTATTTTGGCAGTAAAATGAACTTTAATTCAAATTATTACATCAATAAAGATGAATTAATTATTGCTTATCGAACTAATGTTTGGTATACTAAATATATATTTATATTTTCATGGAGGTGTTTTCGTGGGAAGAAAGCCAAGGGTTGAATTCAAAGGTGGCGTGTATCATATCGTTCAGAGAGGAAACAACCGAGAGTATATATTCAAAAATAAAAGTAATAAGAAGCTCTTGCTGGATTTATTTGAAAAATACATAGAAGTGTTTAACTATGAAATCTTAGGTTATGTTGTTATGGACAATCACTATCATATTATTATAAGAACTATGGGTGAGGCTTTAAGTAAGGTAATGCAAAGGATAAATACTGAGTTTGCAAGGACATATAATCGTGAGAATAAGAGAACAGGACATGTATTTGAAAAGAGATATAAAGGGATACTTGTAAAGGATGATAGTTATCTTTTATCCCTTTTAAGGTATGTTCATCAAAATCCAGTTAAGGCAAAGATATGCAGAAAAGTTTCTGAGTATAAGTGGAGCAGCGATTTTTTATACAGAAAAAATAGAGTAAAAGGGTTTGTAAGTATTGAATTTATATTAAATATGTTTTCGAAGGATAGAAAAAGGGCGATTTTGGAGTATTCAAAATTCATGGATGTTGAAACCTTTGAAAGAAGCGAAGATTTTGAGGATATTGAAATAATTGGAAAAGTTGATCTTTTAGATAAAGTATCCTGTCCTGATAATCCTAAGGAATCCCTTGATGAAATTCTTAAGAATATAACTTTTAATGAAAAAGACTTC
Organism: Clostridia bacterium; assembly: GCA_011390775.1. Classification (GTDB taxonomy): domain Bacteria; phylum Bacillota; class Clostridia; order Tissierellales; family Dethiosulfatibacteraceae; genus UBA8670. Next base: position 3,240 of record JAABRS010000143.1, read on the forward strand.
AGATTAATTAAGAAAGCATCAAGGAAAAGAAGTTTGACAAAATTAAAGATAAAGTACATTGAAGAATGTCTAAAGAAAAATTATAAAATGTCTGATATTGGAGAAAATATTGGAATTAGTCAGTCAGCAATTTCAAGACTGATAAATTAAGGAGGCTTTTATGGCTACAATAGTAAAAAGTCTTTCTACAAAAGGTGTGGAAGGATATGTAGTTGATGTTGAAACGAAAACAATAAGCGGGCAACCAATGATATCAATTGTAGGTCTTGGAGATACAGCAGTCAAGGAAGCCAGAGAGAGGGTTGAGGCAGCTATTCTTGATGGACGATTTCTATTTCCACAGATGAAGATTGTAGTGAATCTTGCTCCTAGCGATGTGAAGAAGAGTGGTTCCCACTTTGATCTTCCAATAGCTCTAAGTCTTTTGATGGAGTCTAATCAATTTAGAATCAAAAGAAAAGAAGAATTTGCATTCATAGGAGAATTATCCTTGAATGCAAGGCTTAGAGGTTGTACTGGAGTTTTATCCATGGTAATTGCAGCTAGAGATGCAGGGATTAAAAGTATAATAGTTCCAGGTGATAATATTGAGGAAGCTTCCCTTATTAAGGGGATAAAGGTGTATGGATTTGATAAGCTTATAGATGTTGTTGAATTTCTTGAAGGTACCAGGGATTATGATAGAATAGAAGAGGTAGAAGAAAAAGATGATGACAATAATGAAAATTTAGATTTTAGCGAAGTACTTGGTCAAGATCTTTTAATTGAATATATTGTAGTAGCTGCTGCAGGAGGGCATAATATGCTTATGATTGGAGCTCCAGGGTGTGGCAAGTCAATGATTGCCAAAAGAATTCCAACGATACTTCCGAAAATGTCTGAAGAAGAATCTCTTGAAGTGACAAAGGTATATAGTGTTGCAGGCTTACTTATGGGAAAGGATAGTCTGGTAAAAAAAAGACCTTTTAGGGCACCTCATCATAATGCTTCAACTAATTCACTGATTGGTGGAGGAAATAGAGCTACTCCGGGAGAAATATCCCTTGCTCACAATGGAGTATTATTTTTAGATGAAATTGCAGAGTTTAGCAAAAGAACTCTTGATGCCCTCAGACAGCCTATGGAGGATAAGATTGTTACGGTATCTAGAGTTAGAGAAACTAACAGATATCCGGCAAATTTTATGTTGGTGGCAGCAATGAATCCCTGTTCTTGTGGATACTATGGAACAGATAAGTGTAGTTGTTCAGATTATGAGGTTTTAAAGTATAGACAGAGAATTTCAGGACCTATACTTGAGAGGATGGATATACAAAAACATGTACAGCCTGTGAATTTTATGGATCTTTCAACTTATAATTCAAACTGGACCTCATCACAGCTAAGAGAAAGAGTAGAATTTTCTAGAGATATCCAAAAAAAGAGATTTAAAGGAATAGATGGTGTTAATTCTAATGCTCAGATGGGTCAAGCTTTAGTTAAAGAATACTGCAGCCTTGACTCTGATTGTAGTAATATTCTGCAAAAGGTGTATGAAAGGTATAAATATAGTGCAAGAACCTTCCATAAATTCTTAAAAGTTGCCAGGACATTTGCAGATCTTGATGGCTCTAAAAATATAAGAAAAAAAGATGTTATAGCCTCAGTTATGTCAAGGGATCTTGAAAAGGATAAGACCAGCATGGCGGTGGTATGATGAAATACTGGATATGGCTTTCACAATTAAAGGGTGTTGGACCTGTTATTCAAAAGAGATTGCTGAAGATATTTTGTAATCCTGAGGCTGTTTTTAATGCTGATAAATCTTCACTTTTAAAAGTTGAAGGAATAGGTGAAAATACTGCAGATAATATAGTATCATCAAGGAATCTTGATAATTCTATGAGAATACTTGATAACCTTTATAAAATTGATGGTAGAGTTTTGACACTCTATGACGATTTGTATCCTAAGGTTGCAGCTTCAATGATTTATTCTCCTGTGGTGTTTTACTATAGGGGTGAGATAAAAGCCAACCTTGATGGGATAGGTATT
>JAABRS010000144.1 GCA_011390775.1 Clostridia bacterium
AACTTTTAAGAAGTGTAGGAATTCCAAATCCTGAAGATAGAGTAAAAAGTTATCCTCATGAACTTAGCGGTGGTATGCGACAGAGAGTTATTATTGCCATATCTATGGCAGCAAATCCAAAACTAATAATTGCAGATGAACCTACAACTGCATTAGATGTAACAATACAAGCTCAAATATTAAGATTACTAAAAGAATTAGTACAAAAAAACAATAATTCTCTAATTTTAATAACTCATGACTTGGCGGTTGTTTCTGAAATGGCTGATGATATTATAGTTATGTATTGCGGAAAAATAGTAGAACAAGGAAAAACAAAAGAAATAGTAAATAACAGTTATCACCCATATACAATAGGGCTATTAAATTCTATTCCGAGATTTAGATCGGATAAGACAAGACTAGATACTATAGAAGGAATTGTACCAAATATGTTTGAACTACCTAAAGGATGTAAATTTGCACCAAGATGTAAATATAAACAAGATAAGTGTGAAAATGTAGATCCTGAAAAAAGAGAAATTACAGAAGGACATTATGCTGCATGCCATTTTCCATTAAATGGAGGTAATCAAAATGAATAAAACTCTTGAAGTTAAAAACCTATATCAACAATTTAACTTGTCAAGTAATATATTTGATAAATACAAACTTAAATCAGGAAAAATAGTTAGAGAAGAAAAAATTGTACATGCAGTAAATGGTATAAATTTTGAAATAGAGCAAGGGAATGTATTCAGTTTAGTTGGAGAGAGTGGTTGTGGTAAATCAACAACAGCAAGAACAATAATTAAACTGCTACAGCCGAAAAAAGGTCAAATAATTTTTGATGGACAGGATATTACAAATCTAACAGGAAAAGAAATGCTTCCTATAAGAAGAAATATGCAGATGATATTTCAAGACCCTTTTGCTTCATTAAATCCAAGATATAAAATAAAAAATATAGTTATGGAACCGATTTTATTCCATAATCCAAAGCTAACAGTAAAAGAGGCTGAGAAAGAGGCACTTGAACTATTAGAAATAGTAGGAATTAGACCGGAACAAAAAAATAGATATCCCCATCAGTTTAGCGGAGGACAAAGACAGAGGATAGGTGTAGCTAGAGCTTTAGCAGTAAGACCAAAATTAATCATAGCAGATGAACCAGTTTCTGCACTGGATGTATCAATACAAGCTCAAATACTAAATTTACTTATGGATTTAAAGGATGAATTTAATTTATCATATTTGTTTATTGCTCATGACCTATCGGTAGTTAAACACATAAGCGATGAAATAGGAGTAATGTATTTAGGAAAAATAGTAGAAAAGGCAAAGAAAAAAGATTTGTTTAACAATCCTAAACACCCTTATACAAAACTACTTTTATCTTCAATACCAACAATAAATGAAGATCCTTTAGCAGAACCCGTAGAAATAATAGGTGAAATACCAAGTCCTATTAACCTACCAAAAGGTTGCTATTTTAACGATAGATGTGCATACGCTATGGACATATGCAGAGAAAAAGAACCTATAGAAAAAGAAATAGAAAATAAGCATTTTACATCTTGCCATTTATACTAAAAATGCGGAGGAAATATGAAAGAAAAAATATATCTAGAAATAGACAATATAAAAGATGAGTTATTAGATTTAAGTAGAAAAATACACGAAAACCCTGAATTATGTTTTGAAGAATATAAATCATCTAAATTCATTAAAGAACTTCTAAAAAAACATGATTTCGAAATAGAAGAAAATTCAGGAGGAATAGAAACAGCTTTCAAAGCAAGATTTAAAGGGAACAATAAAGGACCAGTTGTAGCATTTTTAGCAGAATATGATGCTCTCCCTGAAATAGGACACGGCTGTGGGCACAATCTTATTGCTATGGTATCAACAGGTGCTGCAATAGGATTAAGTAAACTAATGAAAGATTTACCTGGAGAAGTTATTCTCATGGGAACCCCTGCTGAAGAAGGAGGGGGAGGTAAAATTATTCTTCTGGAAAAAGGAGAATTTGAAGATATAGATTTTTCACTTATGACTCATCCAAGTACCCAAGCTTTGATAGGAAGAGGAGGGTTAGCTACCACTGGAGTAGATTTAGAATACAAAGGATTATCAGCCCACTCAGCAGCTCCTGAAGATGGTATAAATGCCCTTCAAGCAGTTATACAAACATTTAACATGATTGACTCTATAAGAGCTCAACTTCCTTTTAAAACAAACATAAATGGAATTATTACTAAGGGCGGAAATGCGGCTAACATAATTCCCGATTATGCATCATGTAGATTTTCAGTTAGAACAAGAACCTTTGGGGATTTGAAGGTTGTTATAAATAAAATTAAAAATACAATTGAGGCAGTAGAAAAATTAACTGGAGCTGAGGCTAAGATAAATATTGGAAATGTTTATACAGAAAGATATCCTAATATAACCATAGGAGAAACATATAAAAAATATATGGAAGATCAGAAAGAGAAAGTTGATTATCCTGATCCAAATGCAAAAATAGGTTCTTCTGATATAGGAAATGTAACTTTGAAAATGCCTGCAATTCATGCATATTTTAAAATTACTGATAAATCTATAACATCTCACTCAATGGACTTTACTAATGCAGTTATTACTGACTATGCTCATGAATCAGCATTAAAAACTTCAAAAGCTCTTTCATGTACAGGATATGAAATTTTAACTGATGAAAAATTAAGAGAAAAAATATTGCAAGAATATTCTAAAAACGTACCTAAATACGATAACTTAGATTTAGAGTAGACCTTAGGGAGGTAAAAAATGATAAAAGGAATTATCAACAAAGCAGAAAAAATAGAAAATAAAATTATAGATTACAGAAGAGATTTTCATAAATATCCTGAAGTTGGTTGGACTGAATACAGAACATCATCCATAATAGCAAAGAGATTAGAAGATTTAGGTTATGAAGTTTTAGTAGGAAGAGATATGTTAAACGAAGAAGATAGAATGGGACTTCCTTCAGAAGAAGAACTAAAGCAACATTGGCAAAGAGCTAAAGATCAAGGTGGTGTAGAAGAGTATTTAGAAAAAATGAAATATGGACTAACTGGAGCTGTAGGTGTAATTTCAAACGGAGAAGGTCCAACTGTAGCTTTAAGGTTTGACATAGATGCATTACCGATACAAGAAACATCTGAAACAAAACATAATCCTACAAATAAGGGCTTTTCTTCAGTAAACGATGGAGTTATGCATGCTTGTGGACATGATTTTCACGCAGCGATAGGTTTAGGAGTAGCAGAAATTATTGCTGAAAACAAAGAAAAATTAGTCGGAAAAGTAAAAATAATTTTTCAACCAGCAGAAGAAGGAGTAAGAGGAGCTAAATCAATTGTTACTAAAGGATTGTTAGATGATGTAGATTTTGTATTCGGACACCATGTAAAAGACTATGAAGTAGGAGAAATTTCAAGTGGTTTGAGTGGATATAAAGCAACCAAAAAATTTGACGTTACTATTCATGGGAAACCAGCTCATGCTGGAGGCAATCCTCAAGATGGAAACAATGCATTAATAGCAGCATCAACAGCAGTATTAAACCTATACTCTATTGCAAGACATAAAGATGGAGAAACTAGAGTTAATGTTGGTAAAATGAGTGCTGGTAGCGGTAGAAATATAATACCAGATGAGGCTAAAATGGTAATTGAGACGAGGGGTTCAACAACAGAAATAAGCCAATATATGTATAATAAGGCTATAAAAATAATAAAGACTTCTAGCGAAATGCAGGAATGTACTTACGATATAAAACAAATGGGAGAAGCACCAAGTGGCAAGAGCGACCAGGTAATGATAAAATTAGTTGAAAATTTAACGGAAAAATTAGGTGGATATACTTTATCAGATATTCACTCAAGTGGTGGTAGTGAAGATTTCACTTATATGATGAGTAAGGTTCAGGAAAATGGTGGAAAAGCTGTAAATATTGGATTAGGTGCTTCTAGTATAGGAGATGGAGCTCATTCTCATAATTTTGACATCAATGAAAAAGCTGTACAAAAAGCACTTGTTCTTCTAAGTACTTTGGTATTTGAGATACAAAAAAATCACGAATCACTAAAATTATAGAATACAAAATAGCATCTATTTTTAGGAGATGGAATAGTTAAGAGCGACTAATGAAGTTGGAGATATGAATTGTAAATTTATAAAACAATAGAGTTATTTAATAAAACAAACCTTATTAATTTAAAGGTTTGTTTTATTTTGTGTAAAAACATATATTTGATATTTTTAAAATGATAGGCTAAAATATATTAATATACATGTAGAAGTATTGAACTAATTAAGGAGATAAAATCAATGGAAGATGTATTAAGTAAATTAAAAAAAGAGTATAGTAATTTGACCGATAGTCAGAAAAAAATTGGGAAATATCTATTTGATAATTTTGAAGAAATACCCTTCATGTCAGCATCACAAATAGGAGAAAAATTAGATTTAAGTGATGTTTCAATAATAAGGTTCTCAAGATCAATTGGATTCAAAGGATATACAGATTTAAAAGAAAAAATAAAAATGGATATTACAACAAAATATAGAGCTGATAAAAGAATAGATAAAAGTCTAAAAAGAATCAAAAAAAATAACGAACAGATTAAAGAAATAACTAATGTAGATATTGTAAACTTAAAAGAATTTTATAAAAATATAGACTTAGAAGATATAAAAAAAGCTACTGAATTAGTTCATAAAGCTAAATCAATATATCTTTTAGGAGCTAGATCAAGTTCTATTGTTATAGATTTATTATCTTATCACATGAGAAGAATGAGTTTTGACATTAGACCGGTAACTGAAGGAGGATTATTTAATCCTGAAAAACTTCTTAACATTAAGAAAGGAGATTTACTTATAGCTTCATGCTTTCCGAGATACACGAAAGATACAAAAAAAGCTATTGATTTAGCTAAAAGTAACGATGCAGATATAATATGCATTACTGATAGTAAATTTTCTGAAATTAGT
>JAABRS010000145.1 GCA_011390775.1 Clostridia bacterium
AAAAAGAAAGAATAGTCGAAAGCCTTATTGAGTATAAAGGAATTGCAACAAAAGCTTCTGAAAATTTAGGATTCAGTAGACGAACATTATATAGAAAAATTAAAAAATATAATATTAATATTGATGATTATAGATAGATTATTAAAAGGTTGGCAAACATCTGCCAACCTTTTAAAATGTTTTTATTATATTTTAGATATAATTTCTTTATATCTCTATATCAATATCCTTAGCATGATTATAACCAATTTCATATATCTCATCTGCATGACTTGAGTCCAAAATATTATAGCCTTCCAGTCCTCCAACTTGTATAACTTTATCGCATATTTTTAATTTTTCATCATTTAATGATTTTACACTAATGTGGAATATTCTTTCTGCAATATCTGTAATTTTTTCAACTTTTTCAACTTGCTCTAAAGGCATAATTTCTACAGCAATAATATAATCACAACAATCTTCTAGAGGTTTGACAGGAACGTTATCTAAAAGTCCTCCATCTACATAAAGCTGTCCGTTGATTTCTACCGGTGAGAATATTATAGGGATAGACGAAGAAGCCTGTACAGCCTTAACTACATTTCCTTTAGATATATATTCTATTTCCCCTGTTAGAATGTTTGTAACTGCTGTATAAAAAGGAAGCTTTAAGTCGCTAAAATCTTTCCCTGGAAGCATTTCAGCTAATTTTTCACCCATACTTTCTAAGCTCATAAATCCATTCACCGGCAGTTTAATCTTTGCAAAATCTGTAAGCTCATTTTTTTTCATTAATTCAAAGGCTTTTTCTGCTGTTTTACCTGCAGCTATTAAAGATCCAACTATAGCTCCTGCGCTTGTACCTGAAACTACATCTATTTTAATTCCTTTTTCTTCTAAAGCTTTCAGTACTCCTAAGTGAGCAAAACCTCTTGTACCTCCACCACCTAATGCAATTCCTACTTTTTTATCTGACATTTATATCACTTCCTTTTTATTTGTTTTTTAATTATACCATGAATTTAAAATATACAAATAAAAGATAATAGAATTAAACTGTTACCTCAATTTATTTTTTATTTTTTAATCAAATACTATCGAATAATAATCTTTATCTAATATCTGTTCAGAATAATAAAACTTTCTTTCTATTATTTCAAGCATATTTTGGAGGTAGTTTTCGTCAATAACAACTCCAGGATTTGGTATGAATTCTTCTTTTACAGAATTATATCTTCCTTTATCTGTTATAAAGCTTCTGTTGTGAAATATTACTAGAGGTTGAGAATTGGAAAAAATATCTCTACCCATTAAAAGTCTTGAGTCATATTCCAGCCCCATTAGGTTCATAACAGTTGGTATAATATCTAAACTAGATACTGGTTTATCGATTGTAATTGACTCAATTCCCTCGCTGTAAATTATCAGACTTGATTTATAAAGCTCAAAGTTGTTTTCTAATTCACGCCCTGCCAGTTCATCTAAGTTTTCTTTTTCCATTCCGTAAGGATAGTGATCCGGACTCATTACAATTAGTGTGTTTTCAGCTACTCCATATTCTTCTAGTTTCTTAAGTAAGTATTCCATAGCTTTATCTAGTTCTATATGAGTAGCAATATATCCTTTACCTTCTTCACTATAAGGGAGATGTTCAACTAATTCTCTATTTTTTCTTGCTATATAATTCCCGCTAAAGGTATAACGCATATGTCCACTCATAGTAAGATAATAAGTGTGAAATGGTTCTTCATCCATGTATTTATCTGCTGTTAATTCCATCATTTCTAGGTCCGACTCCGGCCAAGTTTCTTCTACATCTAACCCGTTTCCAAGAGCAATATATTCATATCCTAAGTTAGGATGGGATAAATGTCTGTCGTAGTATGTATAGTGATGATTATGATAGGCTTTTGTAGTATAACCTTTTTTTCTAAGGACATTCCCCATTGCATATGGCATGTAGTTATCCCTGGACTCGTACATGCTCCAAACTCCGGGTTTTGGTAAAAGTCCTGTTATAGCTACATATTCACCATCCAAAGTACTCACTCCCCATAAAGGATTGTAGAAGTTAGTAAAGTTGTAACCTTCATTTTGCAATTTATACAGAGTCGGAGTTAACTCTTTATCTATTGCTAAACTATGAAATGATTCAGCTGTTATCATAATAAGATTATAATTCTCAAATTTACCTGTGTAGTTATTTTTTTCAGAAGGTTCTACACCTTTAAAATATTGATGCATATTGTTTATTATTTCATTCTCTTCCTCTACTATAAGTTTATCAAAGTCTATTTCTATCATATTGTATTCAATTTCCTGTTTTGACAATCCTAGATTCTTATTATGTCTTATTTCATCTTCTAAATTATCCCAAATAATCTCTTCAGGTTTTTCAACAAATTCCGGTATTTCCTCTTCTTCTTTAAATCCTAAAATATTTTTATATAAATCTACACTCATAGTTGAAACTAAGCCTAATCTATTTACTGCCAGTGTTGGTTCTGGTATTTGTATGGGACCATTTGATGATGATTTTATTATTTGTCCTCCTGCATTATATGTGTATTTTGTTCCTGAAACTATTAATATTATTATTATCAAGCTTATTACTCTTTTAATCCAAGAATTGTTTGTGTCTACTGGTTTTTTATATATATTTCTAATATAGAAAACAGATGGAGCCACCATTAACAATATCCAGTGTAAATTTACAGCTATTTTATATATAAGATCCTTAATAAATCCTATAGCTTTCACAGCTTTTGCTGCCGAATATACTGAATAGAAGGTTTTAAAAATATTGTAGTACACCATTTGTGATACATATAAATATGTAACAAATACTATCATTATTATTAATACAGTTTTTTTTCTTTTAGTGAAAAAGGATCCTATAAGATCTATTGTTATTCCTGTTACTATAGCAATTAACATAGAATATACTAAGCCGATATTAAAGAAATTTGAATTTATGTTAATCCTTAGCATTAATTCCATGTAGTATACAATCGCTGTAATAAAAGCTATATTCTTTATACTAACTCTATGTTTTAATTTCTTATCATTATTTTTTGTCATAAAAAATCCCTTCTTAATAATTACCTTATGTCTGTAGGTATATATATATTAATACAAGGGATTTTTATAATCAAGTTTATAGAGCTTTTTTTAGAAAAAATTAATATACTAAAGTTCTCCTTTATATAAAGGAAATCTGTTAGCCAGTATTTTCACTTCACCTTTTATATTCTCTAAAACTTTTACATTTTCAATGTTTTCAGCTACTCTATTAATCAAGGTTGCTATTTCAATCATTTCTTTTCTCTTAGCTCCTTTAATAGTCATCGCTGTAGTGCCTATTCGTACACCGCTTGTTACCATTGGACTTTCAGGGTCGTTAGGTATCATGTTTTTATTTACCGTTATTCCTACAGATTCAAGGGCTTCATCGAGAATTTTTCCTGTTATTTTTTTAGGTCTTAAATCTACCATTACAATATGATTATCCGTTCCACCTGTAACTATTCTAAAGCCTAAATTATCTAACTCCTTAGCTAATGTTTTAGCATTAATAGCTACTTGCTTCATAGTTGATTTATATTCTTCTGTCATTGCTTTCTTAAAAGTATATGCCTTTGCTCCCATAATGTGTAGGTGCATTGAACCTTGTACTCCGGGGAATACTGCGCTGTTAATTTTCTTTGCAATTTCATTTTTGCAAAGTATAAATCCACCTCTTGCTCCTGCTAGAGTCTTAGTAGTAGTTCCAGTTACAGCATCTGCATAAGGTACAGGTGAGGGATGTATCCCTGCAGCTACCAATCCAGCTACGTGAGCCATATCTACTAAAAAGTATGCTTCTACATTTTTAGCTATAATACTGATTTTTTCATAGTCTATAAACCTTGGATAAGAACTTGCTCCTGCAACTATGATTTTAGGTTTGTGTTTTTTTGCTAGTTTTTCTATTTCTTCGTAATCTATTCTTTCCGTCTTAGCATTTACTCCATAAGAGATTGAATTGTATACTTTCCCTGAAAAATTAACAGGAGAACCGTGAGTTAAGTGTCCACCGTGATCAAGCTTCATACCTAATATAGTATCTCCAGGTTTAATCAAGGCTGAATAAACACCTTGATTTGCCTGAGAACCAGAATGAGGTTGGATGTTGGCGTGTTCTGCACCAAAAAGTTTTTTTGCTCTTTCTATAGCCAAAGTTTCGATTTTATCAATAACCTGATGTCCTGCATGATATCTTTTTCCTGGAAATCCTTCCATGGTTTTATTTGTTAATATACTTCCTTGAATTTCCATGATTTCTAAGGGTACAAAACTTTCAGATGCTATCATCTCAATACCATTTCTCTGTCTATCAAGTTCTTCATTTATCATATTATAAAGTTCAATATCGGATTTTTTTAAATTTTTCAGCATTTAATCCTCCTGTTTCATTTTACTAATTTTCTATAAGTCTAGAATTTTTTTCTAAAAATTCTAGGTACTCTTCTTTTGTCATTGCTGGTTCAAATTTGTCTATAATTTCATTTGCTTTTTTAGCACCGTCAAATAGTAAATCTACTACTGTTAGGGCCATGATTTTTGCCGGTAAAATATATGCTGTTTCAGGATCTGTTATCTCAAAGTTTCTAGTGTGTAAGTTACCCTGTACTCCTCCTATAAAAGGATGAACAGCAGGCATTAAATGTAATACATCACCAAAGTCTGTAGATCCACCAAATTCTCCACCTTCATTAATTTGATCTTCTGTAACTAATGTAAGAGCATTTTCTTTAAATACTTTATCCATATCATCATTATTTAGTAGTGGTAAATATCCAGGTATTTCTGTTATTTTTACCTTTGCTCCGACTGCATCTGCTCCAGCTTTTAGTGCTCTATTTACTTTTTTGTTAGCATCTTCTATTCCTTCAATTGTTCTACCTCTTACATAGGTCTCCATCTGTATATCTGCAGGTA
>JAABRS010000146.1 GCA_011390775.1 Clostridia bacterium
ATTGCTGAAAAAATAAGATCGAAAATTCAGAATCATCGATTTGAGATAAATAATATGTCCATATATATAACTGCAAGTTTTGGGATTACTGAATTAGGTCCAGAAGATAACGAATTTAGAACAGGAATTTATCAAAACGTAGATAAAGCGTTGTATAAGGCAAAAAATGAAAAGAAAAATTGTGTAGTAGTCTATGAGTAAAAGTGTACATTAGAAAATGGAGTTTTGAGATTTCTCAAAACTCCATTATTATTTTATTAAAGCTTATTCATAACCCATAAAACTATCAGTTACTATATTATCTTCATCTACTCCAAATCCTGTTAATTTTTCTTTAAAGAAACTAGTCATTCCAGGTGTTCCTGAAATATAGTAAAGAGAATTATTTTGATTCTCTTTTGCGTAAGCATCAATTTCATCTGTGAATTCATCACGATCAGAAATAAATACTACTTCCAAACCTTCACTATTTTCTCCAGCTGCTTTTAAAGTATCAGTAAAAGCAAATTCACCTCTGTCATCTGAATAAAGCACCTTCATATCTTTCACCTTAACTTTGTTGTTATGAATATCTTTAACTAAGGATCTGATAGGTGTTACCCCGATGCCTCCAGCCATTATTAAAGATGGTTTATCGTAATCTTTAATGGTAAACTTACCCATAGGTCCATCCACTGTCATTACATCACCAGGTTTCAGTTCTAAGAGATTCTTCTTAAACTCACTGGGTTCTTCTACTATACGAGTAGAAAATAGAATTTTTTCTTCTTCATTTATTGAAGCAAAGCTGTAAATTCTAAAATCTTTACCTTCCTTTATTTCACGGTCTGTAAATTTAAAAACACCATGCTGGCCAGGTTTCCATTTAAAATCTTTCGGTTTACTAAAAACAAACGAGTAAATATCAGAAGTTTCCTGTTTTACTTCTTTTAAAGTAATCTTTATATTTTTCTTTATATCAGTCATATTATTAACACTCCTTTATTATTTTTATAAATGTCTCTCTTTATACATTTACCTAATTTTAGGAAAATTATACAATATATAATTTTCAATTCTAATTAAAAACATAAATTTTTTAAAAAATCATTATAGAATTATTTGCTGTATTTTGATATCATTAAAATAATGAATAATCAAAAGAAATAGGACTAAGAAGGGGTTAATGTGGAACATATAGAAACGGAAAAAGTATATTATAAAGTAATTGAATACATATCAGATGAAATTAATAAAGGAAACCTAAAAAAAGGTGAAAAAATACCTACTGAAAGAGAATTAGTAAAAGCTTTAAATGTGGGTAGAAATTCTATTAGAGAAGCACTAAAAATACTTGAGTTAACAGGATTAATATCTCGTAAACAAGGAACTGGAACCTTTATAAACAAAGATTTCAACAATTTTTTTTCAGAGCCTATGGTTATTAGCTTTATGCTCAATAAGAATACAGGTGAAGATATTTTTGAATTAAGAAATATGATTGAAAAAGAAATAGTAAAATTAACAGCTGAAAAAATAGATAATTATGGAGTGAAATCTTTAAATAAAATATTTAATAAAATGAATGTTGATAATGATGAATATAAGAGAAGCAAGTACGATAGTATGTTTCACTATGAGTTGGCTAAATTAACAAACAATGTAATAATAATAAACATATATAATGCTATGAAAACAATTCTCGATTTGTTTATTGATGATGTAAGAGAAAAAGCTTTAAAAGAAATTAGTTCTGAGGACATATATAATGATCATAAAAGAATTTATAATGCTGTGATAAATAAAAACCCTGAACAAGCTGTAGAAGCTATGATAAGTCATATTTCAGTAATGAAAAAATACTACAATGGATATAAATTTAACTACAATTATGAAGGTAATAAAGTAAACAATATTGTCTTAAAATACATTGTAACAGAAATCAGAGAAGGAAATCTAAAAAAAGGTGATCAAATACCTTCCGAGAGAGAATTACAAAATATATTAAAAACCAGTAGAAATTCCATAAGAGAAATATATAAATCTTTAACAACAATAGGAATTTTAGAATATAGATCTAACAATGGAACTTTTATAAAAGAAGATATTAGTGACTGGGTTAGTGAGCCTATTTTAATAACGTTTAAACTATCAAATATTAGTGAAATTGATATTTTTGAATACAGAAAAATGGTAGAAACAGAAGTAGCATGCTTAGCAGCTGAAAGAATAACTGATGATGAAATATTAGAATTAAAAAAATACTATGAATTTATGACAAATACAAAAGATGAAACTGAAAAAGCAAAATATGATGAGATGTTTCACTATACAATCAATAAAGCAGCAAAAAATAGTATAATACAATATACATATAATGCTATTTCTCCTATGATGGATTTATTTACATACAATATTAGAAAAGTAGTAGAAGAAAATGAACCAGAAGGTATTTTAGAAAAACTTCATAAAGATATATACAAATCAATAATAAATAGAGACAAAGAAAATGCGAAGATTTCTATGAAAACCCATATGGATATGATAATAAAGTATTTTAAATTTAAAATACCACAATAATAGAAGTTGGTAATGATAGAAAAATAAAAGAAAATCGTTAATAAATTAACTTATGGTAGAACCATTTACAATATTGTAAACATATGATAATATAATTTTAAAATATTGGTAGAACCAATGAAAACATAAGTGGATTACTTTAGATAGGTATTAAAATTACGATTCAATGGTAGAACCAATTAAGCTAAAGTAACATCTATATGGAAAAGAAAGATAAATATAAAGCCATGGTAGGACCAATTCTAAATTTAAGGAGGAGTATATGGACAAACAAATTACCAAAAAAATGGAAGAAATAGTAGGAAAAGATTGGGTTGTAACTAATTCAAAGGATATAGAATCCTACATTAAAGATGAAACTGAAGAAGCTATTGCACCGAAACCTTGCTTCGACTGTATAGTAGTTAAGCCTACTACAACTGAAGAAATTTCTCAAATTATGACTTATGCAAATAATGAAAACGTTACCGTTGTTGTGAGAGGAGGTGGAACCGGATGTGCTGGTGCTGCAGTTCCAATCAAACCTAGTGTAATATTGTCTACAGAAAGAATGAATAAAATACTTGAGATTGATGATAATAATATGATGGTAGAATGCGAAGCAGGTGTTACATTATTTGATCTTGAAGAAGAATTCAATAAGCACGATAGTTTATTTTTTCCTGTTCATCCTGGAGATGAAGGAGCACAAGTTGGAGGAATGATAGTACAAAATGCTGGAGGAGTAAGAGCAGTAAGACATGGAGTAATGAGAAATCATGTAAAAGGAATGGAAATCGTACTACCAACAGGAGAAGTAATAAAAACCGGGGGAAAATTAATCAAGGATAATACAGGATATGATTTAACTCACCTAATGATAGGAAGTGAAGGAACTTTGGGCATAATAACAAAAGCATATTTAAAACTTTATCCTAAATCCTCTAATTCAGGAAGTTTACTAATATCTTTTGAAGATAAGAAAGCTGCAATAGAAGTTGTTCCTAAGATACTAAAAAAAGGAATTACGCCCCTGGCTATTGAATATCTTGAAAGACAGTTTATGGAAAAATCAGCAGATGATTTAGGATTAGAATGGCCTGCGAAAAAAGGAAAAGTAGAC
Source organism: Clostridia bacterium (assembly GCA_011390775.1). Taxonomy (GTDB): domain Bacteria; phylum Bacillota; class Clostridia; order Tissierellales; family Dethiosulfatibacteraceae; genus UBA8670. Next base: position 3,662 of record JAABRS010000146.1, read on the forward strand.
CTATACTTTATACTTGATGAAAAGAAGCAGGATGATTTATATGAAGTAAGCGAGAAAATAGTTGAAGAATGTGAAAAAAATGGAGCTGTAGGCAGTTTGATTGCAGAAACATATAAAGAACAAAGAGCAATACTAGAAATAAGAAGCCACGGATACCCTAGTGTCCAAGCTCAAGTAGTAGATATTCTGGATGTTTGTGTACCAATAGGGAGTATAAATGATTATATGGATGGAATAGAAAGATTATCCAAAAAATATGATGCATACATACCTTCCTTTGGACATGTTGGTGATGGTAATATCCACAATTTTATTATCACAGAAGATGGAACAAAGCCAGAAAATTACGATGAATTATCTCAAGAAATATTTGAAATAGCAGTAGGACTAGGTGGAACAATAACAGCAGAACATGGAGTAGGTAAAATAAGAAACAGCAGGTTGAATATTCAATACTCGGAAAAACACTTAGATATTTTAAGAGGAATAAAAAAAGTATTCGATCCAAATAATATTCTAAATCCAGATACAGGTATAACAATTCAATAAGGAGGGACAAATGAATATTGTAGTATTAATAAAACAAGTTCCAGATATGGAAAAGGTAAAATTCGATAGAGAAAAAGGGGTAATTGACAGAAAATCTGCCGGCACAGAAATCAATCCCTTCGACCTAAATGCTTTAGAAGCGGCTGTACAGTTAAAAGATAAAGATGACTCAGTTCATATAACGGCACTAAGCATGGGACCACCATCAGCAAAAAACGCATTAAAAGAAGCCTTAGCAAGAGGTGCAGATGAAGCAAGATTACTTAGCGACAAAACCTTCGGTGGAGCAGATACCTGGGCTACATCGTTGACCCTAGCAGCAGGTATTAAAAAAATAGAAAGCTTTAATTTGATAATAGCAGGAATGCAGACAGTAGATGGAGATACTGGACAAGTAGGTCCTGAAGTAGCAGAACTATTAAATATACCTCATTTGGCTTATGTTTCAAATATAGAAGAATTGACGGATAAATTAACGGCTAATGTTGACATATGGGATGGTACATATCTAAAAGAAATGCAGTTACCTGGGCTTATTACGGTAACCAAAGATATAAACAACCCTAGATTGCCATCCTTCAAAGACAAAATGAGATCTAGAAAGGCAGAAATTCCTGTTT
>JAABRS010000147.1 GCA_011390775.1 Clostridia bacterium
TATAGTTATTTTAGGAATATTAATCAACATAAATGCTTATGGAGCAGAATTATCAGACAGTAGTAAAATTTACAAAAGTGCTACTGAATATGATTATCCTCCTTTTTCTGTGACTTCTGAAGGCGAAGCAGATGGATTTTCAGTAGAACTTCTTCAGGCAGTAGCCCAAGAAATGGGTTTTGTAGTTGAATTTAAAATAGATCAATGGACTGTTCTTAAAGAAGAATTAAAAAATGGAGAATTAGATATATTACCTCTTGTAGGATATACTGAGGAAAGGGATGAAGTTTACGACTTTACCGTTCCATATATTGTTATGAGAGGTAATATTTTTGTTAGGAACGGTAGCGATATACAATCTGAAGATGATTTATACGGAAAAGAAATCATCGTAATGGCTGGAGATAATGCTAGTGAATATGCTCAAAGAATGGAATTTACTGATAACTTAATTCTTACTCCTACCTATGAGGAAGCTTTTAATAGACTCAGCAACGGAGAAGGAGATGCCGTTTTAGCACAAAGTGTAGTTGGAGAAATGCTTATTAAAGATTTAAATATAGGAAACGTAAAAGCAGTAACCAGGCTAAGTCAAGATGGTGTATCCAAAATTAAAGTTAATCTAAGTGAATTTGAACAAAAATTCTCTTTCGCTGTTCAAGATGGAAACGAGGAACTATTAAGTCTTTTAAACGAAGGTCTTGCTATAGTATCTACCAATGGAAAATACGATGAATTATATCAAAAATGGTTTCCTTTTTTAATTGAAGAAGGTTTGAGTATGAAGGATGTAGCTAATTACCTTCTAATTATACTTATTCCCCTTGTTTTTCTATTATTAATAATATCTTATCTTTCAGTAAAAAAAGAAGTTAAAAGAAAAACTGAAAAATTAGACAAAACATCTTTTAGAAATAACATACTCTTTGATTTAATGAATGAAGAATATGAAACAGAATTTGAACATCTTGATTTTGTATTAAATGAGTTGATTAAGTTAACAGAAAGTGAATACGGCTATATCTACCTTTATGATGAAGAGGAAAAAGAATTTATTTTAAATTCCTGGTCTAAGGGTGTAATGCCGGAGTGCAAGATAGCTGAGAAAAAATCCCGTTATAAACTGGACACAACTGGTATTTGGGGAGAGGTAGTAAGACAGAGAAAATCTATAATTTTAAATGACTTTGAAAAGCCAAATAAACTTAAAAAGGGTTATCCTAAAGGTCATGTTTATTTAAAAAAATATATGTCCTTTCCTGTTTTAATTGATAATAAAATAGCAGCTGTTGTTGGTCTTGCAAATAAAAAAGATGACTACGACGATAACGATCTTCACCAATCTACAATTTTGATGCAGGGTGTTTGGAATATAATGGAAAGAAAAAAATCACAACATACTTTAATTTCAGAAAGAAATAAATACTACTCTACCTTGCTATCTATTGGTGATGGAGTTATGGTTGTAAACAAAGAAGGAAAAATTGAGATTTTAAATAAGGTAGCTGAAGAATTAACAGGATGGAAATCTGATGAAGCAAAAGGATTAGATTATAAAAAAGTTTTAAAATTAATTCACGAAAATGAAAAACATATGATAATAGATCCAATTGAAGAAGTTTTTGCAACTGGAGCAAATCAAGAATTAAGCAACCATGCTATGCTTATTACCAAGGATGGAAATAAAATACATTTAGAAGATAGTGCAGCTCCAATTGAAAATTTTAATGAGGACATAATGGGTGCTGTATTAGTTTTTAGAGATGTAACAGAAAAGAAACAACAAATAGAAGAGATTAAATATTTAAGTTTTCATGATTCCCTTACGGGATTATATAATCGAAGATTTTTTGAAGAAGAGATGAGTCGATTAGATACCCCACGTAATTATCCTTTAACCATGGTAATGGGAGATTTAAATAGTTTGAAAATAGCCAATGATGCCTTTGGTCATGAATTCGGTGATGAACTTCTTAAAAAAGCTGCAATAATAATAAAAGAGCATTGTAGAGAAGACGATATAATAGCCAGATGGGGTGGAGATGAATTTGCCGTTATTCTTCCTAAAACCAGTTCAGATGAAACTGCTGTAATCATTAAAAGAATTGAAGAAGCTGCATCAGAAATCAAAACTGAAAAAGTATCTTTATCTATTGCATTTGGTTGGGATTCAAAAACTAATAAAGATGAAAAGTTAAATAGAATATTTAAAAATGCTGAAGATAATATGTATAAAAAGAAGTTTACAGAATATAAAGGATTGCACGGTCTTACCATAAAAACTATTATTAACACCTTATTTGAAAAGAGTCCGAGAGAAAAAAATCACTCAGATAGAGTTCAGGAATTGTCAGTTAATTTAGCTAAAGAACTGGACCTAAAGCAATCTGAAATCGATGATATTGGTACTATGGGTCTTCTTCACGACATAGGAAAGATTATAATATCAAGTGAAGTATTGGAGAAACCTTCAAGGTTAAATGAAAAGGAATGGATTCAAATTAAAGAACATCCCTCTATAGGATACAGGATGCTCAGTACTACTAGTGAATTTTCAAATATAGCCTTAGGTGTTTTATCTCACCATGAAAGATGGGATGGAACTGGATATCCAAAAGGACTAAAGAATATCGATATACCTCTAAAATCTAGAATTATAGCCCTTGCTGATGCTTATGATGCTATGACTTCTCCAAGACCATACAGGCTTAATGGTTTAAGCAAAGAAGCTGCGATAGAAGAAATAAGAAATAATTTAGGTAAACAATTCGATCCTTTTATAGGCAAGATTTTTATAGATAAAGTTTTGAACTAGTTTTAAACTTTATACTGGCACTCTAGAGTGCCAGTTTTTATTTGAATCTCTATCTTCCATAGAGTTTTGTAATATGTGAAATTTTATCTGATAATTTTTTATTCAAACACTTTTTATCCACTCTCCATTTCCAATTTTCACCAAGGGTTGAGGGCATGTTCATTCTAGTTATACTTCCCAAATCTAAAAAATCCTGTAATGGTGCTATTGCTAAATCTGCTGTTGATGACCATGCCGTTACTATCATATCCCAACTTATTTCTTCTGCACTTTCCCTATTAATATAGTCTAATATGTATTTTTGGTTTTTAATATTTTGTTTTTCAAACCAACTTTTTGTAGTATCATTGTCATGAGTACCTGTATAAACCACTGCATTTTTATTGAAATTGTGGGGAAGGTAATCATTTTTTGAACTTCCATCAAAGGCAAATTGTAATACTTTCATCCCTGGATATCCAGTATTTTTAATTAAATCATGTACCTTTTCTGTTAAGAAACCTAGATCTTCTGCAATTATATCTAGATCTCCGAGTTGTTTTTTTATATTTTTAAAAAAGTCAATTCCAGGACCATTTACCCATTTACCCTCTACTGCATTTTCAGAACCCTTATCAACTTCCCAGTATGATTCAAATCCTCTAAAATGATCTATTCTAAGTCTATCATAAAGTTTAAAACAATGATTTATTCTCTTTATCCACCATTTGTAGTTATTTTCCTTCATTTTTTCCCAATCATAAATAGGATTACCCCATAATTGGCCTGTTTTCGAAAATAAATCCGGTGGTACTCCTGCGATTTTTTCTGGAACTAATTTATCATCTAATTTAAAGAGTTTGGTATTAGACCAAATATCAGCACTATCTTCAGATACGTATATCGGTAAATCTCCTAATATTTTAATTCCTTTATCATTTGCATATTTTTTTATATTTGTCCATTGTTTATAAAAATAGAATTGTGTGAATATCCAGAAAAATAACTTTTCATGATTATCTCTTTCAAATTCTTCTACTGCTTTTGAATTGTATTTTCTATATTTTTCTTCCCAGGTCAACCAAGATTTACCCTTATGATGTTCTTTTAAACTCATAAATAAAGCAAAGGTTCTTAACCATTCTTTTTCATTTGCATAAAAACTTTTTAATTCTTCTTCTATTTTACTGTAAGATCTTTTATATACTATATCAAGAATTTTATATTTATTATTATATAATTTCTCATAATTAACAGTGTTTTTATCTTCTGTCAAATCATATTCATCAATTTGTTTCTCAGTTATATATCCTTGTTTTATAAATTCATCTAAATCTATAAAGTAAGGATTTCCAGCAAAAGTTGAAAAAGATTGATAGGGAGAATCTCCATATCCTGTTATGCCTAAAGGTAGAATTTGCCAGTTTTTCTGATTTGCATTAGATAGAAAATCTATAAATTTGTAAGCTTCTTTTCCAAAATCACCTATGCCGTATTTTCCAGGCAATGATGATATATGTAGTAATATTCCACTTGATCTTTCCATTTATATCCTCTTTTCTTTTATATTCTATTATATTATACATTAATTAGTTATAATAAAAAATATTTGTTGGAAATTTTTGTTTAAATATATTAATTGAGTCATTTATCTTGATAAGGTGATTTTAATGTGTACTTGTCTATACTTTGAAAAAATGATAAAATAATCTTGTGTTTATAAAAAATCTGAGGAGTCTTTATGTCTAAAAAAACTTTTAATAAAAATGAATTTAATAAAATTCTTCAGATTAAAATATTTACTACCACTAAAAATCCTATAAATTTTCTTTAATAAAAGTGTATTTATTAAATTCGTTAATAAATAGTCATAATCCATTGCATGTTTGTTAAGATTTCGT
>JAABRS010000148.1 GCA_011390775.1 Clostridia bacterium
AAAGTCCGTTACCTGTTACTTCAAAGGCATATCCAATTATTTCGTTGTTATCCTCTGCTACATAATATGTGTAGTTTTCAGTAGATTTTTCTGTAATATATTCATTGTAAGTATTTACTATACTCTTGTCAGTATTTCCATATTCTATATCTAAGGCATAAAGAAGCTTGCTTTGAGTTTTTATTCTAGATTGCTCCTGTATAGTATCATAAGTTAGTTCGTTAATTACTGCTAATACTAAGGTAAAAACACTTGTTACAATAATCATAAATACAATTGGATAAACAACCTGTTTTCTTTTTTTAGCCATATCATGCACCCCTCTTTTTAAGTTGATTTACACCAACATCTAAAATAGGGACAAATACATTAGCTATCAATATAGCAAACATTATACCACCGGCAAATAATGCAAAACCTCTTATTACTACGGTTATAACACCAATCATAATTCCGTATATCCATCTACCTAAATATGTTTTGGGGGATGTAATAGGATCTGTAGCCATAAATACCGCTCCAAATAGGAGTCCACCGGAAAAAATACCCCAAAGTGGATTTGGAATTTGCTCAACACCTATAAGGTTAAAAATTAGGCTCATACCAACAAAACCAACTATTACAGAAATCATAGTTTCCTTGTATGCTGCCTTTTTAACTACTAGATATATACCGGCTAAAATTATAAGCACAGCTGATACTTCACCAATAGAACCGGAAACGTTTCCAATTATAACATCAAAATATGATGCCAACTCACCACTTTCTCTGTAAATAAGCATAGGAGTTGATTGTGCTAAAACATCTATTGGTTCTGTTATGTATTTAGTAAATCCTGTAAATATTCCATCGGAACTTGTCGACCACTGAGCAGTTAGATAATTTGAAAAGTTAACATAAACAAAAGCTCGAGCCGTAATTGCTGGATTAAAAACATTTCTACCGAAGCCGCCAAATACTTCTCTGGCAAAGGTTATACCGAAAACTATACCTAAGGCAACTATCCAGTAGGGAGTTCTCGGAGGTAGAGTTAAAGCAAACAGGACTCCAGATACAAAAATTGCTTTACTGTAAGGTTTTTTCGACTTTCTTTTGAAAAACCATTCTGTTAGAAATGCGAATATAACTGATACTAATACTACAAACAGAACTCTCCATCCAAAGGAACCAATACCAAAAAATATTATCGGTAAAAGGGCTAGTAGAACCCTATCCATAGCTTTTTGATTCATAAATTTAATATTAAGAAATGAATTCAAGATATACCTCCCTAAAATTATGATTTTGACCTATGATATTTAAAATATACCCATTAAAACTATTAAATAAACAGATAGTTTTCATATTATAGATATAATCTAAGTTATTTTTTTTTACTATTTATCCATAACTGAACAACTGAACCTACTACTAAACCAATACCTCCTCCTATAGAAGCATAGATAGAAGTATCTTTTGTTAGTATTGAAGCAAGTAAAGTTCCTATTCCAGCTCCAAATACAAGACCTAATCCTACATATGTTTTATCCATTCTATTCATTTCTTTCTCCCAACTTTTTTATGTCTTCAATAAATCTATCAACAACTAATTCATCTGTAGCCCATGATGTTACAAGTCTTACAGCTGAATAATTTTTGTCAATTTTAGACCATTTATAAAAATTATATTTCTCTAGCAAATTGGTTATTAAGCTGTTAGGAAGTATAGGAAAAATTTGATTAGAAGAAGGTTCTCCTAAAAAATCATACCCTAAATCCTTTAAAGAACTGCTAATTTTAAAAGCCATAGCATTTGAATGTTTTCCGATTTCAAAAAACAAATCATCTTTAAATAGTTCTAAAAATTGTATTCCTAAAACCCTACCTTTTGCAAGCATAGCACCTTTTTGCTTTATATGAAATCTAAAATCTTCTGATAATTTATCATTATTTATTATTATTGCTTCCCCTAGTAGAGCACCATTTTTAGTACCTCCTATGTAGAAAATATCTGTCAATTTTGGTAAATCTTCCATTTTTAAATCGCTTTTTGGAGATTCTAAAGCAGCTCCCAGTCTTGCTCCATCCATATACAGATAAAGATCTTTTGCCTTACAAAAGTCGTGAAGGGTATCAAGTTCTTTTTTCGTATAAACCGTACCTATTTCTGTAGAATTTGAAATATATACTAATTTAGGTTTAACCATATGTTCATCTTCATGAATATCTAAAACCTTCTGTATTTGTTCTGGAGTAAGTTTTCCGTCTTCAGTATTTATTGTACAAACTTTGTGACCAGTAGCTTCAATAGCTCCAGCTTCATGTACATTTATATGACCGGTTGCTGCTGAAACTACAGCTTCGTGAGGTTTAAGTATTGATGAAATTACAATTAGATTTGCTTGAGTACCTCCTGAGACTATATGAACATCAGAGGTTTCGGAGTTCATTCTTTTTTTAATCGACTTGATGGCCTCTTTTGTGTAAGCATCTTCGCTGTATCCACTTTGTTGAATAAGGTTTGTCTTTTCCAATGCTTTGATTATGTTTGGATGAGCTCCTTCGCTGTAATCGTTGGTAAAATTATATTTTTCCATAATATCAGTCCTTTCTTAAATTATTTTTCTGTAATCATAGTCCATTTTTCTATTTCTTTAAAACCGATTCTTCTGTATATTTTACCAGCTTCAGGATTATCGTAGAACAAACAAAGAGTCTTACCTTCCTGAATGTAGTCCATACATAGCTTTGACATACACTTTGATACCAAGCCATTTCTCCTGCAATCTGGTCTTGTAGCAACTCCTACAACCATTGCAGACATAGAATTCTCTGCGGTGGTTTGGGCTATGCTTACTATCTCACTCTTGGAATTTTCTATATAGTAAGATTTACCGGAATTTGTTATTAGTTTTTTTTCGAACTGTTCAGGGGTTATATTGGGAGAATGATTGAATTCCTCGATGTTGTTGATAAATTCAGGGATTCTATATTTATCTGAGATTTCAGCAAGTCTTACTTCAGAAGTATCCTCTAATAAATTTTCTGCCTTCTTTAGTTCGCAAAAATAAGTTTCTCTTTTTATGTAATTATCAAATACTTTTTTAAAGTTCTCCAATATACTTTTTTTTCCTGAAATCATCCTGTTTTTTACCGGGCTGTTTTTAATTATATCAATAAATTCATTAGGATTAAAATCATTTCTTTGCCAGTAGGGTATGAAGTTTTGATGGTACCTTAAAAGTACTCCCGTAAGATTGTTATTATCAAAATGACCCCAAATTTCTTGGAAGTCTTCATCAAATCCAAAACTTTCAATATCTCCGATGGCAAAGAGGTTGATTGAAGGTTCTACACTTAAAAACTCTAATGTTTCTTTTCTATCTTTTTCTTCAAGTTTTCTTATCATATTACACCTCGTAACATATTTTAGTATATTTTATCATTTATAATATTTAATATAAAGGAATAAAAAAATGAAATATATAGGATTATTATTAAGAATTTTTATATTCCATATAAGTACTAATATATTCCATTTAATATATCAAAAAGTTCCTGAGCTATAACCTGATATCCCTCACCACTAGGATGAAATCTATCTGAAGAAAGGTATGAATCTAAATGATATTCAAACAACTCATAAGTAGGTATATAAGCAATTTTATAATTTAAATAAGCTATAAGTCTTGTTTCATAATTCCATTCAAGAAGTAATCTAGTTTTTTGAGATTCTTCTTGCGGATAAGGATCATATAATCCTATAATAGCTAACTGAGCTCTTTCATTAAGATTACGAACTATATCTATAACCTTTTGGAGATTATCTTTATATGATTTAATAGTTTCTTTATAGTTTATATCTAAAGATAAAGTATCTTCATACTCCAGATGATTTAAATCATTTCCACCAATAGAAATAATAATAATATCTGCTTTTGAAATAAGATTATCACTTTGTTTGCTTTCCAAAAGAGTAAGAAGATCACCACTTTCATGGCCTGGTACAGAAAGATTTGTTACTTCAATATTTTTTGATTCATCTTTACTTATTAAGTCCTTGTAACGTATTCCAATTCCTTTATTAGATTCATCACCAACTCCATATCCGATGGAATCTCCAAGTATAAGTATTCTAAGATTATCTGTTTCATCTTCAATAGATTCATCATTAGAGGTTAGAGAATTATTATTTCCATTTTTTGAATCAACAAAATCTTCTTGAGTACCTCTGTTAATATTAACAGAAAAAATAAATCCAAAAATAAAAACAGCAGCTAAAAAAATAGACAAAATGGATAAAACCGGCCATATAATTTTTTTAAACATATTAATCCTCCTTACATGAGGCAATTAAACCAGTACATCTTTTCGATTAAAAACTTGGAAGCTTATAAAAAGAGACAAAAATGCCCATAAACCAAGTACAATAATAGAAAATTCTAAACTCATTCCTTCAATAATTTGATAGGAACCTGTTAGGTAATGAGTAAGGTTTAAATTAGTAACAAAGAAATATTTAACTAGTGTCCAATCTGATAGAAAAAACTGCAAAAATTGACCGCTTATTAACGCTGCCATTAATATTCCTATTGCCGATGCACTATTATTAACTAAAACAGATATCAATAAAGTTATTGAGGCTAAAACAATTGAAACAAACCAGGCTAAGGAATATATTAGTATCAAATATTGAAACCTTGT
>JAABRS010000149.1:0-4015 GCA_011390775.1 Clostridia bacterium
GTAATATAGTAAAGTAAAAAAATTCTGTGTATATATATTCTTGAATTTTCTTAGTTTGTCTTGATTTATTAAATATTGCTATGGAAAATATGGTATAATATACTAATTGTATATTGACATTCAGTCTAAAAACAAATCTAGGATTTGCTATAAAAAACTAAAAAGATGGGGTTATTGGAGATGAATTGGGAAATTGTAAAAAATGATTTTAAGAGAAATAAAGTGATTAATTTTGCATTACTTTTGTTTATGATATTTTCAGCATATCTTGCTGTCTTGTCTATATTAATGGGTATACAAACCTTTATGTCCATTTCTGAATTATATGAAAAGGCTCAACCACCCCATTTTCTTCAGATGCATAAAGGGGAAGTTAATCAGCAGGAAATAGATGAGTTCATGTCAGATTATCAAGATATAACTTACTGGCAGACCATTACAATGATTAACGTCCACGGGGAGTCTCTTAGTATTGTTGGCAATAATGATACATATAATCTTTCTGACTCACGTCTTGGCATTAGTTTGGTAAAACAGAATGAAAGTAGAGATTTACTTATTAATTATGAACATGAAAAAGTTATCTTAGATGAAGGAGAAATTGGAATTCCTGTACTTTTAAAGGAAATGTACGATATGGAAATTGGGGAACATGTTATTTTGTCGTATAATGATAGCCAAAAGAAATTTGTAATTAAGGAATTTGTTTTGGATTCTCAGATGAATTCTCCCATGGTCTCATCTACAAGAATACTTTTAAGCAATGAAGACTTTGATATGCTTAAAGGCCAGGTTGGAGAGAATGAGTATTTGATAGAAGCCTATTTTACTGACTCTAAAGAAGCTGCGAATTTCCAAACAGCATATGAAAATGCAGGACTTCCTCAGAATGGACAGGCTGTAACCTATGCAATGATTTTTTTATTAAGTGCAATAACTGATATTACAACTGTATTTGTTTTACTTCTAGTGAGCATACTTTTAATTATGGTTTCTTTTATCTGCGTCAAGTTTACAATTATGGCTGCTTTAGAGGAAGAAATAGGTGAAATAGGTACAATGAAAGCTATAGGATTTCCATACACTGACATAAGGGATATTTATCTAATTAAGTATAAAATATTAGCAATTATAAGTGTAGTAACAGGATATTTATTGGCATTGATGACTAGTGGAATTTTTACAAACCATATCAAAACTACATTTGGGAATATGAGTATGTCCCCAATAGCAGTAACAATATCACTTGCTGTTGGATTTCTTATTTTTCTTCTTATAAACTATTATTGCAAGAAGACATTAAAGAAAATTGGTAAAGTTACTGTAGTTGATGCTTTGGTTAGAGGGAAGGGATTTGATAAAGATAAAGGCTATGTAAAGGATGGACTATATAAATCAAAGAAACTTCCTATTAATTGGTTATTGGCAATAAGAGAGGTTTTTTATAATTTTAAAAACTGGATAATAGTAAGTGTTATTTCCTTAATTGCTGTACTAATGATTCTGATTCCTTTTAATTTGATGAATACCTTTGAGTCACCTGAATTTATAACATACATGGGAAGTTCTTTAGAGGATATTCTAATTGAAGTGGAAAATGCAGAGAACCTTGAAACCAATTATGAGAAGGTAGTACAGGTTTTAGAAAGTGATAATGAAATTGAAAATTATAATGAATATCGAAGGGTACGTGTTCAAACTATAAATGCTGATAATGAGTTTATGAATTTAAATATAGACTGTGGAGATAACTCGGGAAATGATCTAAAGTATATAAGTGGAAAAGCTCCTTATTTAGAAAATGAAATTGCTATTTCTTATTTTAACGCTAATGAAATAGGTAAAGATGTAAATGAAAGAATAGTACTTTCTTATGATGGTATAGAAAAAGAATTTGTTATTTCTGGAATATATCAAGATGTTACCAGCGGTGGATACACAGCAAAGTCAAAATATGATTTTTCAGAATTGAATAGTTTGAAGTATTCATTTTCAGTCAATCTCAAAGATAATACAGAAGTGGAAAAAAAGGCAGAGGAATGGTTTGAAATTATTGGTTCTGGAGTAAAAGTAGATCCAATGGAGGAATTCATCAACCAAACATTAGGAGGGGTTGTAAAACAACTTAAAACCATTGTTTTTGGAATTTTCATAATTGGAGCAAGTTTAGTAATGCTTATCACTGTTTTATTTTTAAAGCTTCGTCTGGTTAAGGATTTCTCGAAAATAGCAATTTTAAAGGCTATAGGTTTTTCGGAAATGGATATTAAAAAGCAGTATATGATAAAAATAGGTTGTGTTTCCATGACCGGTATTTTGGCGGGAATTATTTTAACAGGCATTTTAGGAGAAAAAATAGTTAATCTTGTATTAAGTATATCAGGACTTGGTATTAAGAGGGTTGAACTTATTGTTAATCCTTTAGTTCAATATATCTTAGGTCCATTATCCTTGATGACATTGGTCTTATTAGTATCATGGGTTGTTTTAAAAACAATAGAAAAATACAATATTATTTCTATTATTAATGAATAGTTATTGAGAGGTGTAATATGAAAACAATATTGAAGGTACAGGATTTATGCAAAAGTTTTGAAGATACACAGGTATTAAATAATATAAATTTTGAAGTTGAGGAGGGGGAGTTCATAGCAATCATGGGACAATCGGGCTCTGGAAAATCCACATTACTTTATAGTATTAGTGGAATGGATAGACCAACTTCAGGTAATATTTTCCTTTGTGATAAAGATATTTCTATGCTGGATGATGAAAAAATAAGTGAAGTAAGACTAAAACAAATGGGATTTATTTTTCAGCAATCCTATCTTCTTAAAAATTTAACTATCAAGGATAATATTATACTTCCCGGTTTTAAGCTTGGCAAGGTATCAAGAGAGCAGGTAAATCAAAATGCTGATGCTCTAATGCTAAAGACAGGTATTAATAGTGTGGCTGAAAATGATATTAAAAAAGTTTCAGGTGGCCAACTTCAACGTGCGGCGATCTGCCGGGCGTTAATAAATCAACCTGATATATTATTCGGTGACGAGCCTACGGGAGCATTAAACAGCAGTACTTCAAGAGAAGTTCTAGATATAATTAATTCTATCAATAAAGATGGTAAAACAGTTATTATTGTTACTCATGATGTTAAAGTGGCAGCTAGGGCAGATAGAGTAATATTTCTTATGGATGGAAATATCCATGACAAGCTAACATTAGGAAAGTATGATGGAGATGAAGAGAAAACAAATACTCGAGAGAAAGAATTATATGAATGGCTAGAAGAAAAGGGATTTTAGTAATTTAAAGTTGTAATAATACTTCTTGTTTTGAGTGTAACCACAAATATATATAAAAGCCTTGTTTATTAATTTTAACAAAGGCTTTTTTGGTTTTTATTGTAGTATTTGTTATGAAACATGATACTTATGGAGGAATTTATGATTAATAAACTTATATTGGTAGAAGGAATACCAGGTGTAGGTAAGACTACTACAGCAAGAAAAATAAAAGAAAAATTAGTATCTGAAGGAAAAAAAGTAATTTTATATGAAGAAGGAGTATCCCATCCTGCAGATATGGCATGGAATGCTTATCTTCAAGAGGAAGAATATGATAGATTCTTATCTAAATGCATGGAGATGTGGGAAGATTCAAAAAAGAATATTAGTAAGAAGGAGCTTATTAATAGAATTGAAGAGCAAGTAAGAAGAGAAGATGATTATTTCATTTTAGCTTATACTAGAATAAACTTTCCAGAAGATAGCTACTGGAGTTTGATAGATGAAGTTGCATCAAAAGAAATATGTGATGGTAGGCGTAGCTTAAATGAATTTAAGGAAATACATTTAAGAAGGTGGCGAAGGTTTGCAAATAGAGTTTTAACAGATGATTATATTTATATTTTCGAATGTGCTTTTCTACAAAATCACATCTTTGAGTTATTAGGCTTTTATGAAAAAAGTTATGAAGAGATTTATATTTATCTTAGAGATTTGATAGATACTGT
>JAABRS010000149.1:4023-4646 GCA_011390775.1 Clostridia bacterium
GTTGAAGATATAATAAATAAAGCTGCAGATGAAAGGAAATCGCAAGACAATTCCAGAAGAGATTGGATTGATGAAATTTCTGATTGGGTAAGCAATACAAATTATGGTAAAAGTAATAATTTGAAAGGAAAAAAAGGAGTAGTTTCTTTTTGTAAAGAACGATTAAAAATAGATAAATTAATGATAAAAAGATTAAATATTCCTTTAACTATAATAAATAGGCATTAATTTATCAAAATATTGACAATATATAAAAATTTCTATATAATATACCTCCGGGGGGTATAGTATTAACTATAAATCCCATAACATTAAAAACATATAATTAATTACATATATTATTTAAAAAATACTTTTTTGGAGGAAATAGATATGGAAAGAATCGTTATAATCGGTGGTGTAGCATCAGGTGCTACAGCAGCAGCAAAAGCAAGAAGACTTTCAGCAGATGCTGAAATTACAATACTAGAAGCAGGACCAGATATATCATTTGCCAATTGTGGACTACCTTATTATATAGGTGGAGATATAAAAAGCAGATCAAAACTTATATTACAAAGTCCTGAAAGTTTCAATGAACAGTATCAAACAGCGGTACATATAAATACTACTGCGACTGAAAT
>JAABRS010000150.1 GCA_011390775.1 Clostridia bacterium
TCGATATATCAAATAATCCTACTCCCATTTTTTAAATTCCTCCATTCTTTATTATTTATTAAAAATTTCTTTTAATTCTTCTAGGCTAAATTTATCTATACCTAGAGTTTTCGGTGTTAATGCACCTTCTAATCTATAGTCTCTTTTCATAATTGTAGAAACTACTTTAATTACTGAATCAGATATCGGTGTTTCTACTCCTATTTGTTTTCCAAGTTCAGAAATAAAGACTAACCCATATCCTACATCTTCATTAAAGTATCTGTGATCCAGCTGAGATTGTGCTTTAATCCCTTTAAACCCAGGACCAGTTCTATAGCCATTTTCATAACTTTCTTCCGCATTATACTCTTGTAATAATTTAACTTCAATATCTCTAATTATTCCCGCTTCTAGTTTTTTGCTTATTTCTAGTTTTTCGTTGTCTAGTGCTTCCATTAATCTTCCAGCTGCAGGGGTAGCTCCGTTTTCATAGAAAAGGAAGTCACCTTCTGTATCTTCTATTCTAGCTGCATTCAAAAGTGTTACTGATGGGTGAATTATCGTATTTCCAGTCTGCATCATAGTCATAAAAACACTCTTTGCAGGTTCTGATCCTGGATGCACTTTTTCAAATTTTTCAAAAACATTATTTGTAAATTTACCTGGTAGTGCAGAAATATATATCCCTCCAGTTAACTTATGAAACACTTTAACAGTTCCAGGTTCATAAACTCTACAAGCATATGGTAGTGTTGAAGTTTCGGATATAATATATTTATCGTCTTTCAAATCAAGACCTATACTATTTTTAAAAACCACTGCTCCACCACCTGAACTTGGACAAACGCATACTATCTGATCCTTTTTCAAATGTGGTTTTACTTCTTCAGCAAAATACTTAATACTATATGCTGGTCCTACAACAAAAATCATTTCAGATCCTTCTAATGCTAGTTTTATATCAGATCCTGAATATGTTATTTTTGCAAATCCAGAAACCTTTCCTTCAGCTTCTATACCTCCTTTCTCAGCTATAGCTTTAATATTTGTAGAAAATTTTTCAAAATCAAATATTCTTACTTCATGCCCATGAAGCGACCAATCTGCTGCTAGAGCACATCCTCCATTTCCTGATCCTAATACAGATACCTTCATTTTTAACTCCTTTTTTTATTATTATTCTATTAACACCTGATGTTATAATTCGAATTTAACCACCCATTAGTAAATATCTAATGTCTATAACATCATTATTGTTTAGTTTAATATTCTCCCAGTTTAAAGAATCGTTTACGAATACTGCAATCTCATAATTTAGTCCTAATCCTATTTTTATTAATAAATCTTCTAATCCTTCATCATTAACTAATTCAATTTTCTTTTCATTGTATGGTATTTTATAAATTTTCCTTATGTAGTTATCGACCACTACTTTTACTTTCATATTACAACTTCAATATATCTAGAAGTTTTTTTAATGGACGCCCATTATCATCCCACATCCTTATTTTATAATATTCTTTTAACATTTTATCTATATTGGGAAGATTTTCTCCTGTCCCTTTATCGTATCTGGGCTCCATTTTTATTCTTTTTGGAATGATATCATCTTCATTAGAAACTTCACAGTAGTTTGTATTATATAGTCTTTTCAAGTTAAATATTCTTTCTCCAGTTTTCATAAATTCTTCAATCGTCATATCCCAACCAACTACACACTTTATCCAATATATAAAATCTTTAATATCGGCACCACCATAAAGAAGAAATTTGCATATTTTAAGAGAATCCATCATACTCATTACATTTTGAGTAAGATAGTTTAATTCAGCTTTATTATTATCACTCAATCTGTCTTGAGGTTCTTTCAAACCTATTGAAGGAAGAGTTACTGACTTTTCAAAAAAATAACTTGCTCCCTGCAGATGACATGCTCCCCTATTGCTAGTTGCATATCCTAAAGCCATACTATTGTATGCTCTTGGGTCATGCCCAGGTAGTTCTAATCCTTTAACATGTACAGCATATTCATAACTTTTATTACCTATGTCTTCTGAAATTTTCTTTACACCTCTACCTAGAAATTTTCCAACTCCAGAATTTTCAGCTATTTTAACAAGTATTTCTTTAGTTGCTTGATAATTACCCCAATTCAAATCAATGTTTTCCAGTTTTTCTTGACTAATATATCCTTTTTCATTTAACTCCATCACAAACCCAATTATGCTCCCAAAAGAAATGGTATCTATTCCAAAATCATTGCACATTTCATTGATTTTTACAATTTCTTCTAAATCATCTATCAAACAATTGCTTCCTATTAAAGCAATTGTCTCATATTCTGGTCCTGCTCCCTTGAATTGTTTATCATACTTATCTTTAAACTCTAAATCTCTTCCACATCCTATTGGACAAGAACCGCAATGATATGATTTTTTCAACATTTCTTTTTCTATTTTCTGACCTGATATAAGTTCAATTTTATTCCAATTTCCCTGACTCCAATTTTTAATAGGAATATCTCCCGTAGCTTCAGATGATACTATACCTCCAGCTGTACCATACTTGTTCATACCTATTGTCTTTTTTCTTATTTCAGGTATTCTTAATTTTAGATTTTCTATTAATGAATTTTTATCGTTATATCTTATTCTACCATTTCCATTAACAGCGATTGCCTTAAGGTTTTTAGAACCTAGTACTGCACCGATTCCTGTTCGTCCACATACTCTAGCATCTCGTCCATCGTGATTTACACAAGAAATTGGCGATAGGTTTTCTCCTGCAGTTCCTATACATGAAACTACTGTTTTTTTCCCATGTATTTCTTTTAATTTATCATCTGTAGCGAATACATCTAAACCCCAAATATATTCTGCATCTAGAATCTCACATCTACCATCGTTGATATATAAATATACTGGTTTTTCATGTTTTCCACTTATTATTATACCATCATAGCCAGCTTTTTTTAGATTGATACCCCAAGTTCCTCCTGCATCACTTTCAGTAAATATATTAGTAAGAGGTGATTTTGTAATAATTTGATGTCTTCCTGAAGTTGGAACCATTGTATCTACTAAAGGACCAGTCATATATATTAATACATTTTCTTCTGACAAGGGACCAGTATTTTTATCTGTTCTTTCATACAATATTTTCGTTCCTAATCCACTTCCCCCTATATATTTTCTTAATGTCTGTTCATCGAAAGTTATTTCTTCTATCTTAGATTTAGATAAGTCTATATCCAAACATTTACCAATATATCCTCCTATCATAACTCCTCCTTATTTAGAGTTTTTTATTGAATCTTCAATTATATCTAAACCTGATACCAACTGCTTCTCTGTTATTACAAGTGGCATAAGCAATCTTAAAACGTTCCCTCTTACTCCTGCACTAAGTAATATTAAACCTTTTTTATATGCTTCTTTTACAATATTCTTAACTTCTTCTTTAGCGGGTTCTTTTGTCTCTCTATTCTTAACTAGCTCCATTGCTAGCATTGCACCTTTCCCTCTTACATCTCCAATAATGTCATATTTTTTTTTCATTTCATTAAATCTTGCCATGCATATTTTATTTATTTTATCTACTTTTAAAGAAAAATCTTCTTTTTCCATTATCTCAATTATTTTTAATGCTGCTGCGGTTGCCAAAGGATTTCCGCAGTATGTTCCTCCTATTCCTCCTATTTGAGATGAGTTAATGATTTCTTCTTTGGCAGTAACACAACTTAGAGGCAATCCCCCAGCCAGTGATTTAGCTGTTGTTACAATATCAGGATAGACCTCCCAATATTCATGAGCAAACATCTTTCCAGTTCTATAAAAGCCAGTTTGAACTTCATCACATATTAATAATATTCCGTGTTCATCGCATATTTTTCTTAATTCTTTAATATATTCTTTCGGAGCTTCAATAAAGCCTCCTTCCCCTTGAATAGGTTCAATTATTATTGCTGCTACCTCTGTAGGATCAACTTCTTCTAAAAACATATTTTTTAACTTGTCAATAAAATATTTAACAGAATTATCTTCAAGAATATCATCAGGTTTTCTATATGTATATGGAAATTCTGCTCTGTGAATACCAGGTGCAAAGGGTCCAAATCCATATTTGTATGGTTTTACTTTGCTAGTTAAGGATAATGTTAGTAATGTCCTACCATGAAAAGCACCAGTAAATGAAATTATTTCACTTCTTCCTGTATATTTTCTAGCAATCTTAACTGCATTTTCAACTGCCTCTGCTCCACTATTAACAAACATTGTTCTTTTAGGAAAATCACCAGGAATAATTTTATTCATTTTTTCAGCCAATTCTATATATTGCTTATAACTTATTACATTTATACTGCTGTGAAAAAAATTTTCGGCTTGTTCCTTTACAACTCTTACAACATCAGGATGACTGTATCCAATATTTAATACTCCTATTCCTCCAGCAAAATCCATTAATATATTTCCATCTAAATCTTCAATCATAGCTCCTTCTCCTCTAGAGATTATTGTTGGAACATTAGAAGATACTCCTTGCGGAACGTTTTTTTCCCTTTTTTCTATAAACATTTTTGATTTAGGTCCGGGTAATCCAGTTTTAATAATAGGTTTATTTATTTCATTTAATTTCATATCTACACTCTCCTTCTTTT
>JAABRS010000151.1 GCA_011390775.1 Clostridia bacterium
ATTACCTCCAATTACTGGGTTATTAGTTCTTCAAAGTAAATGCTTTTAATATCCCTTGTTAGGTCAAGATTTTTAACAATTTCTTCTTCTATTGAAGTTGCAATTCTATCTTTAATATCAGCTGCCCTGTATTGTGTAGCAGTGTAACTTCTCAGTACTTCTAATATTATGTCATTGACAATATAAGCCTTATCTTCAAACTCCAACTGATCCTGTTCGTTGTCCAGTTTGAATGTAAGTCTGCATTTAACGTAGTTATTTGAGTTTTTTATATTTGTTATAATGGCTTGATCCATCTGATATTTATAGGTTTCTATCTCTTCACCTTCAGCTACACTAGTGTCCTTGCCATCAAATATATCAGTTACAACAACTACTATCGTACCTGTGAAAAATATTATTAAAGCCATCATTATTATTAGTAATATTAGAAGTGATTTTTTATCCATAAATTTGCTCCTTGACTATATTGTTAACTGCCATCTGTATTTTTTACAAGCAGTATATCTGTTCTTCTATTTTTTGCTCTTCCTTCTGCTGTTTCGTTTGTAGCTACAGGGTTGTATTCACCGTATCCCATAGGTATTAGTTTCTCCGGCCGAAAATCTCCTTCGTATCTGAAAAAGTATAAAACATTTAATGCCCTTTCAATGGAGAGTTCAAAATTGTCTCTGTATCTTCCAGTTGTTATAGGAAGGTCGTCTGTATTTCCTTCCATAACTATTGCATCTAAGGTTTCATCGTAGCTTTTTATTATATTAACTATTTCCCTTAAGGTTTCCGTTGAATTTTCATATATATCTGCTTCTTCTGGAGAAAACAGCAAATTGTTTGAAAGTCTTATTCTAATTTCCGAGTCCGTCCTTGCTATTTCAAGCTCTAAACCTTCTAAATCGTTATATTGGATAAGCTCACCGTATAGTTCTTCAAATTCTTCGTCTATTATTTCCTGTTCTAACTGGTTTCCTTCTTCTCCTACTGCTTCTTCTATAGGGGCTTCGATTTCTTCCGGATTTTCTTCTTCAAGTTCCTCTTCAGGAATCTCTTCCTCCGGTTCATCCGTTTCTTCTTGAGGTATTTCTTCCTCCAAGTCTTCTTGGATTTCTTCTTCCAAATTTTCTTCAAGTTCCTCTTCTTTCGCTTCCAGTTCTTCCTGCTGCTGTCTTATTTCCATAAGCTGTTCTCTTATATCTATGTTGTTTTGTTCCAGGATACTTGTATTGTTATCCATAAAAGATTCTGTAGTAGAACTTTCTGTAATAATGAAGTCTCCAGTAAAGGATTTTACCAGTTCATCCCATTTTTTTGCATCTATTTCAGAAAAAGAAAATAAGAGTACGAAGAATGCCAGTAGTAAAGTTACTAAGTCACTGTAGGTGGTTAACCAATCTTCTGAACTATCTTCCTCAACATCATTATGCTTCTTGTTGTTGAACCCCATCTATATCATCCTCTTCTTCGCTTTCTTCCGGTTCTTCCAACTCTTCATTTCTTTTACCCTGTTCAATGAAGGTTTTGAGTTTTTCTTCTATCATTAAAGGAGTTTCTCCTGCCTGAACAGATAAAATTCCCTCTATAACCATAGTTCTATATCTTACTTCCTGGTCGCTTTTGAATCTAAGTTTTCCAGCTAGAGGTAAAAATACTCCGTTTGCCAGCAATGCTCCGTAAAAGGTAGTAACTAGGGCTACACCCATACTTGGACCTAATGTAGCAACATCGTCTAGATTTTTAAGCATTAGTATAAGGCCAATAAGTGTACCTATCATGCCAAAGGCGGGAGCAAATTTACCGAAGGCTTTTAAAACTCCCTCCCCTTCTCTATGCCTATCCACCATATTTTCCAACTCCAAGCTCAATATTCTTTCTATCATTTTAGGCTCGGAACCATCTACTACAAGTAGTATTCCTTTTTTCATGAATTCATCTTCTATTTCGTCTACCATCTTTTCCATAGCTAAAAGACCATCTCTTTTAGCTATGTAAGACAACTGACTTAACTGACTTATAGTCTTATTGGTTTGATATGAGTCATCTTTAAAGGCCTTTTTTATTACCTTTATAGAATTTTTAAGTCTATCTATTGGATAGGAGGTCACTACTGCTGCTGCGGTACCTCCTAGGACTATAAGGATGGATGCAATATCTATAAAAGCTGCCGCTGACCCTTTTGTTACAATAGCCACTATTATTATTATAAATACTCCCAATACACCAGTTAAGCTAGATATATCCATTTCAAGAATCTCCTTTTACAACCATATCTTTATCGTAGTATGTTTTTCTTCTGAATTCTACTATTTTTCTAAGAATTTCTTCTGCCGACTCTTTAACTAAATATTTATCCTCGTTAATTGTAATTATAACTGTATGAGGTACTTCTTTTATAATTTCTATTAAGTCTATATTGAGATAAAATTCTTCACCGTTTTGTTTAGTTAGTTTAACCATATATTTCTCCTAGTTATCTCTTAAGGTTTACAAGCTCTTGTAGTACTTCATCTGATGTTGTTATGATTTTTGAGTTTGCTTGAAATCCTCTTTGAGCTACTATCATTTCTGTAAATTCTCTTGATAGGTCTACATTTGCCATTTCAAGGGAACTTGATGCTATAGATCCTCTTTCTCCTGTACCGGCAATTCCTATCTGTGCTTCTCCAGAGTTCCAAGAGGTTGCAAATAAATTTCCTCCAACTTTTTCCAATCCTTGAGGATTAATAAAGGATGCTACTGCTATTGTAGATACGTGGTTATCTCTACCGTTAGAGAAGTTTCCTATTACCTTACCTTCCTGGTCGACTCCTAAGCTTATAAGACTTCCTGCTTCATAACCGTCCTGGGTAGAGTTAACTACTGTGGTGTTGGAATACTGAGTAAATTTATTTTCGTCGAAGTTAAGTGTTATGTCCGCTTCTGCTGCACCATTATCGTAGGTTACAGTGAATTCGGATATGTCAGTACCTGTATCATCTATATCTAATTTTCCTTCTTCCGTAAAAACAAGGTGACCACTACTTAATGAATCTCCTTCGGAATCAGTAACTGTATAATCGAAATTATTATTTGAGGTTTTAGTAAAAGTTACTGTTGCTGAATGCGCTGAGCCTAATGAGTCAAATAAAGTCATGTTGTATTCAAAAGAATCATCCACTTCCATTTCACTATCCAAGTTACCTTCAAAACTAATTTCATTTGTAGCACTTGCTTCCATTGTTAGAGATGATAAACTTATGGATTCTAAAGGCATACTAGTATCAATTCCTTCGTTGTTTCCTTTATTCCAACCCATTACCTTCTCACCGTTTACTGTAACTAAATTTCCTGCACTATCTATTGAAAAATTACCTGCTCTAGTGTATGAGTTTGAAAGTCCGTCATTTACTACGAAAAATCCACCACCGTCCAGAGCTAAATCTGTTATACTATCTGTTGTTTGTATATTACCATTTGCGTGATTTGTACTAATGGCTCCAATGCTTGTTCCCAGTCCTACTTGAGATGGGTTAGTACCACCAGTACCTGAATTTGTAGGAGGCTGTGCTGATGCCACCGTTTGACTAAGTACTTCTTGGAAGGTCACGCTTGAACTTTTATATGCTACTGTATTTACATTTGCTATATTGTTACCAATTACATCTAATTTTGTCTGGTGGGTTTTTAGTCCTGATACACCAGAATACATTGATCTTAACATTTTTATCCTCCGATATTTTCTATATTTGTGCACCCGTCTGTCAGTCGGGGTGCTATAGCTTCCTGTTAAGGTCCAGCTATATATTTACTACTCCATCTACATTTGTAAAAACTTTATCCTTCATTGTGTCCATTACTGTAATGATTGTCCTGGTTTTTGTATCTGCTACGCATATAAGATTATCACTTACTATTAAAGGGGTTTTTATATTCTTTTCCTCTGCTTTTTCAAAGGCACTTTCAAGTTTATCTATATCTTCTTCTTTTAGATTAATGTTTCTCTTTTGCAGTCTTTCCATAGAGTGTTTTGAAAAGGTAATTTCTTTTTTATCTCCCTTTACTTTCAGTTTGCTGTTAAGCATTTTGTCGAATTCGTTACCTTCAGTTTTATTCTTTTGCTGATTTTTTGTGGTGTTTAAAAAAGCTTCTATTCTTTTACTGCTAATAATATTATTGTCCATTTGTTACTCCAACTACATTTTCAGGTTTAAGTTTTAAATCTCCTACATTTAGTGTTGCTTTTCCATCTGATATACTTACACTGTCTACTATCCCACCGGTTAGTTCCATTTGTCCGCTTATAGGGTTCTTGACTCTTCCTTCTACGTATTTGCCTATTAGATCTATAGCTTTATTTTGTGCGAATTCGTTTTTCATTGTCTGAATTTCTTCAACTAATGTAAATTGTGCCGTTTGAGCTATAAATTCATTATTGTCCACTGGTGATAAAGGATCCTGGTACTTCATCTGTGTGACAAGCATTTCTAAAAAGAATTCCTTATCTACTTTATTATCCGTTTTGCTATTTTCGCTGCTGTATGCTGCTTGATTTGCTGCTGATGCTCCTGATACATCCATTTTTTTCACCTCTTATATATAAAAGTTTATTCCATTTCCT
>JAABRS010000015.1 GCA_011390775.1 Clostridia bacterium
TATTAGGTCACAGTATGTATGTTTCAGATTTAGAAGATATCGAAGATATCGAAATCTTAAACGATCCAGATGAAATGATAGTTTCAGTTACAACTATTGATGAAGAGCCTGAAGATGAATTAGAAGAAGAATTAACAGGTGAAGAACCAGTTCTTATCGGTAGTGAAGACGACGACGAAGCTGAAGAAGAAACTGAAGAAGACGAAGAATAAGAATCAAAGACATCCAATAGGGTGTCTTTTTTTTATAAATTTGGGTATAATATAAAAATAGGAGGCGATTATATGAATATAATAGTAAATTCTTTCCCTTTTGAACCTGGCAAATTGAAAGAGTTACCGAAAGATTTTCCTGAAATTAACTTTGAATTTACAAGTTCTGAGGAAGAACTTATGGAAAAAATTCCAAATGCTGATGCACTGCTAACAATGAAATTAAAAGATGAACACTTAGAATTAGCACCAAAGTTAGACTGGATTCAAGGTTTGATGGCCGGTGTTGATTCTCTACCCCTTGACACTATCAGGGAGAAGGGAATTATCTTAACTACCGGAAGAGGTATTCATAAAAACCATATGACGGAATATGCTTTAAGTATGATGATATTGGATGCCAGAAATTTAGACCAGTTGATGTTAAAGCAACAGCAAAAAGAATGGGATCCAAATTTCAAACAAGACGAAATAAAGGGTAAGACTCTAGGAATAATTGGCTTAGGATCAATAGGACAGGAGTTAGCAAGAAAGGCAAGTTTCATGGGTATGGATGTAATTGGAGTAAAAAGAAGTTACAGCCCTGTACCTCATGTAAGAAAAGTTTATACAAATGATGAAGTAGAAGAAGTGTTTAAAAATAGTGACTATATAGTAAATCTTCTACCATTTACTCCAGAAACAGAGAAATTTGTAAATAAAGATTTAATGTCTATGATGAAGCCTACAGCTTGCATGCTTAATCTAGGTAGAGGTGGTACTGTTGATGAAGAGGCTTTATATAATGCATTGAAAACCAAGATATTCAGAAAATATATTTCTGATGTTTTTGAAACAGAACCTCTTCCTAAAGAAAGTCCTTTATGGAACTTAGATAATATAGTTATAACACCACATATATGTGGGCCTAATGTAAATTATTTAGCTAAGGCTTATGATATAGTAAAGGAAAATATTGAAAAATATCAAAAGGATAAATCTACTATGATTAATAAGTACTCATTTAAGAGGGGATACTAAAAAATAAGGTTGGGAATTCCCAACCTTATTCATTTATGAATTCTATTATGCTTTCAATTTCTTCCTCTGTAAGTTCCCTTAATTCTGCATCGGAATATACAGCTAAATCAGATTCTAAGTATTCGTATAAATCCTCTAATAAATCATTTTCGACATCATAAAAAAAATCGTTAACTTTTGATTCGAATGTTTCAAAGTCTTCTTCATTTGTGTAATCAAGATTTTTAAGAATTTTTTGCCAATCCTTTAAATTTGATTCATAAATACTCTTCACTTAAATACTCCTTTTAAATAATTTAGATAAAAACATTATATAATATTTTCAGAATATTTCCATGTTTTTTTGTAAATTTTGTTTATTTTTTTATTTTTTTCTATTATACTTGCTATGTAAACTTATACTTGCTAATCATATGGGTATAAGTATAATATAAAAACTGGGAGGTAGTTATGGGCAGTTCTAATTCTAATACCATTCAAAACTTTTTTATAATAAAACCAACTAAAAAAATATTATCTTCAAATTTAAGTCACAAGAATATATACTTTTTTTCTTTTACCTTAGGATTAATATCCTCTGTACTCATATCTTTTGAATTAAAATTCCTTTACATTTTGTTTTTGTGGGCTTCTTTCTATCTGTATCTAATCGGTAACAATATTATAAAAATAAGATATGAAGATGGATCCTTTGAATATCAAAAAGAAATTGTTCTTAACAAAATAGTTGACTCTTTTATAATAATAGGTTTTTACCTTATTTATCCTGAATTTGGAATAATGTATTTATTTTATTTAGTTGGAATAATCCTCAATTTTTATAACTCACAAAATAGAATCGTAATTTTTCCTAATAAATTTGAAAATTTTTTAGTTTTTACTCTTTTGGCTCTTTTCCCAAATGTTATATTTTTTATTTTAGGATTGTTTAATCTTTTAATATTCTACAAAGGCTTTAACAGTTTACATAAAATGTTTTTTAAAAATGAAGTTTAAGGAGTGATGATGTGAAATTAGCTATATTTGATTTTGATGGTACTTTATTTAAAGAAGAAACTATTCCTTTTTTAATGGATAAATGGGAAGAATTTGGCTATTCTAAATATGCAAAAACAGCAGTAAAGAAAAAGCTTTTAAAAAAATACTTCTTAAATAAAATAAAACTTTTATCAAAAGAAAACTTCAGGATTCAGGCTACAATAGATTTTCTAAAGATTTTTGATGGTATGAACAAAAACGAAATAGAAACTTTTTTTGAAAAAGCTTGTGAAAATATTGAAAATTATTATAACAAGAAAGTTTTAGAAGAAATTCAGAAAGCATCTAGAGATGGTTATAAACTTGTTATGGTTTCGGGGTGTTTCCAGATAATGCTGGACATAGCCTTGAGAGATTTACCTTTTGAAAATATAATTGGTACAAAGTTACCTATAACAGATAACGGAATAAATTTTGAACAAGACATAGAAATAATTAGTGGGATGAAGAAAAAGGATATGATTTTAAAATCTTTTGATAAAGGATTCGTAAAATGGAAAGAAAGCAAAGCATATGGTGATAGTCTATATGATAGATACCTCATGGAACTTACCGGTTCTCCCACTGCAGTTACACCGGATGATAATTTGAGATCTTATGCAGAAAAGCATAATTGGAAAATAATTGATTAAAATGAAACCTAGAACCAAAGATAAGCTGTATATATATTATAGAGAAGGCAAAAAATGCTTTTACTGTAGCAAAAAAATTCTTTATAAGCAGATGAGTATAGATCATTTTTATCCTTTAAGCTCCGGTGGAACCCATGATATATTTAATATAGTTTGCAGCTGTAAGAAATGTAACGAATTAAAGGAAGATAAAATTGTCGAAAACTATCAGAAAATTATAATAGAATTATTTTTAAAAGCTGTTGAAGATGACTTTGTAAAAGGAGAAGGTTTAGATATAAGTAATAAAGAGTTGAAATATCTTCTTTTAGACACAGTTAGAGTAAAAAACATCTCGGAAGAATTTATCTTTGAAAGTATGAACTATAGATTTTATATAAAAGATAGTAAAGTATATAAGTATAATTATGTTTCTTCAATAATATAGCCCTAGTTTTAACAACTAGGGCTATGTTTAAAGTATTTATTATACTCCTACTACTTCTTTAACTTCTGGAACATCTTCTTTTAATGTTTGTTCTATAACCATCTTGATAGTCATCAAAGCACCGGGACAAGTACCACAGGCACCTCTCATTTTAACTTTAACAACTCCGTCATCTATACCTACAAACTCTACATCTCCACCGTCTCTTTGAAGTATAGGTCTAACTTTTTCAAGGGATTTTTTTACTTTTTCTTCCATTTGAATCTCCTTTCTCAAATATGTCAAATATACATTACTTATATAGTATATGTTCAAATGAGACTCTTTGTCAATAACTACTTCATAAAACCTATTTATATTTCTATTACTAAACCTGACCCTACTTCTTCTATATCAACAACTTTAGATATTTCTATCTTTGATTTCAAGTCAACACAGTGGCATGGATGAGCTTTTTCA
Source organism: Clostridia bacterium (assembly GCA_011390775.1). Lineage (GTDB taxonomy): Bacteria > Bacillota > Clostridia > Tissierellales > Dethiosulfatibacteraceae > UBA8670. Next base: position 3,789 of record JAABRS010000015.1, read on the forward strand.
ATATCTAGTTCTTTAAAATAATCCAATGTTTCAGCAATTATATTTTCACTTGGATTAAGCAAGTGGAACCCTCCAATTACATCTAAAATATTTTCTTTTTCCGTAATTTTTTTAGCATACTCTATGGTGTTGCAAATACCTGCATGAGAACATCCTGTAATAACAAAGGTACCATTGTCATTTTTATAAGCTAAGGCTGAATCGTCTAATAGATAATCATCCCTCATTCTAGTATCTATAAAAATATCTCCTAAAGAGTCTATATTTTCAAAAGAGTTAGTTCTTTCTATTTCTCCTAAAAATACAAGGTTTTCTGATAGCCAAAATGGCTCTTTAGTCAACTTCATTTCAAAAAAGTTTTCCAATACTTCTTTTCCAATAAGTGATCCAATGCATCTTCCTTTTAGTTCTTTGTATTTGAATGCTAAAGGATGGGCTACTAATGTTGGTTTTTTGTAGTTAATTTTTTCTGTTTCCCATTCATTAAATTTTGATATCAGATGTTTTAATCCCCATGTGTGATCAAGATGGCCATGGGATACAACAACAAAATCTAAATCTTTTAAATCTTCGCCTAATTTTTTTGCATTTTTAATAAAAACATCAGAATATCCTAAATCAAATAAAATTTTCTTTCCTTCATCTTCTATTAAATATGATACTCCCGGTTCTCCATAAAAATATCTGTCAGTAATTGTATTGTTGTCTAATAATACTTTTAGTTTCATAATTTCCACCCTTCTATAAAAGATTTTTTTAAAAAACTCAATACTTATGTCGGATTTCTCTAAAGTATTGAGTCTTTATGATATAATTCCCCCATGAATTATACTTTTTACACTTACTTAATATTTTACATCTAATTTAAATATTTTTCAATAATTTATTAAGATTTAGTTTTATTTGCTAATTTTATTTATTTCATTATGTAGTCAAGGTCGAACTCATATACCATGTCTTTTCTTTCAATTGCTACTTTTGACTTTTTTAATATACTGACATCTTTTGATAATTCTTTTAAAAGTTCTTTTGTCGGATTAACAGCTGTGGGATTACCTACCATTGAAAGCATCGAGTAGTCTCCAGCAGTATCACCGTAGGCATATGATTTGCTTAAATCAATATTATATTTCTTAACAAAATTTCCGACAGCTTTTAATTTATTTTCACTATCCCACATAGGATTTATCTCACCAGTAAAAAATCCCTCTTCATCTGTATAATATTTCGTACCTATCCAGTCGTAAAATCCATGTTTTTCAGCCATTTCATTTACAAGTTCCATTGGTGACCCTGATATGGTTATAAGTATATGACCCATATCTTTATGCCATTTAATTCTATCTCTAGTAAAAGTATATACCCTATCACCATTTTCCTCTATAACTTTTCTTGCAATGAACTCTACCTGGTGTCTATGAATCCCCTTTATTTCTTCAACATATATTTCCGCCATTTTTAAAAGATAATCATCGTAATTACCTATTCTTTTATCCCATCTATCGTATTTTTCTTTTACTTCATTAAACCATCTATCAGCTCCTATTATATCGGAATTTATAAATTTTTTGAAAATAGCTGTTATCATTCCTTCTCTATATAATGTCCCATCTATATCAAAAAAAGCACCAATTTTTTTCATAATTTCACCTCTTATGTATATTTTATTAATTTTTGTAACATTAATTATGTAATTTTTTATTTATTTAGTTTATAATACTTATTGTAATAAAGTTTTATAAGGAGTTTTTATGACATATTTATATATTTTTGCAATATTTATAATTATATTGTCCTTTGTTAAGAGTAGAGAAAAAACTTATAAAGGCTTTAAAGTAGCTTGGAAAAAACTTAAAAAGATTTTACCATCTTTTACGAAAATGCTAATTGCTGTTTCAGTTATTTTATATTTAATTCCTGAGAGTGTAATAAGCAAATATCTCGGTGGAAGTAATTTGTTTACCGGTACACTACTTGGCTCTATCTTTGGCTCTATAACGATTTTACCTGGATTTGTAGCCTTTCCTCTAAGTTCTGTATTAATTGATAAAGGAGTTAGCTATACAGCTGTGGCATCTTTTACTACTACATTAATGTTGGTGGGTATTATTACCTTTCCCGTTGAAAAGGAATACTTTGGATGGAAACTCTCCCTTACTAGAAATTTAGTCAGTTACTTAATATGTATTATCATATCTATAATTATAGGCATATTTTACGGGGAGTTGATAATATGAGTAAAGATAAAATTATTAATATAGTCTTAATAGCCGGTTACTTTATATTTTTACTATTCTCCTATATAACTGATTTTCGAATCGGTATTGAAATAGGGGGCAATTTTATAGATTTTGTAAAAAGCATGCTTACTATACTTCCTATAGCCTTTATTCTCATAGGTTTATTTGAAGTTTGGATTGATCGCAAAACTGTAGAAAAGTATTTCGGTCATGCTTCAGGATACAGAGGTTATTTCTGGGCTATAGTTTTATCAAGCACTACTGTTGGTGGAGCTTATGTAGCTTTTCCAGTAGCTCATGCTTTATTTAAAAAAGGAGCTAAATTAAGTATTATTTTAACATATATAGGGTCTTCAGCTCTTACTAGAATTCCTATGACAATATTTGAAGCATCATTTTTAGGTTTAAAATTTTCAATTATAAGACTTTTAGTATCTATTCCTCTTGTAATTTTTTCTTCGATTTTTATAGGTCGTTTATTTAAAAATAAAATTAGGGTAAACCCCTAATTTTATTTTAATTTACTTATTTCTTCCTTTACTTTTCCAAAATCTACACTATCTGTAATCTCATTCACATATTCAACGTATTTAACGGTGTTATATCTATCTATTAATACGACACCTCTTGACAAAATTCTCATTTCTTTAATCACAAATCCGTATTTACCTCCAAAATCCAAATATTTGTGATCTGAAACAACCTGAATTTCATCTATTGCATTACTGCTGCAAAATTTCTTTTGTGCAAAAGGTAGATCAACGGTAACATTGACTATTATAACATCATCATTCAACTCTGATGCTATTCGATTAAACTCTATTGCCTGCTGAGAACACACCTTTGTATCTAAAGAAGGTGCTACACTTATTAATTTAATTTTATTGTCAGTTTCTTCATAAAAATTATAATCTTCAAGATCTTGTTTGATTCCTCTAAAATTTGGTGCTCTTTCCCCAACCTTTATTTCAGTACCTATTAAGGTTACATCTTGTCCACCAAAAGTTATATTTTCTCTTCCCATAATAATCCTCCTGTTATATATAGATACCCTTAAAGAATTAAATTAGAAAAAGGAATTTATTAATTTTTCTTAACATTTATTCGGTCATTAATAAATAAGTTATTTGAGCTAGTTTTTGAAAATCTTCAATTTTTAAATTTTCTTTTAAAGTATGTGCATGATTTCCACCAAATCCTAGATTTACAGTTTTTATGCCATTTTGATAAAAAATATTAGCATCGCTTCCCCCTCCAGAACTTTGTTTACTAACATTTATACCTAGATATTTCATAGTTTTTTCTATTTCTTTTATTAAGCTGTCGTCATTAGAATATTTATATGCTGTATACAAATGATCTATTTCTATTTTTACTTTAGCACCATATTTTTTTGCAGTGCTTTCTAAAACTTCTATCATATGATCTGTCTGTTTTTTTAACTTTTCTTCAGATAAACTTCTTACTTCAGCTTCAATGAAAGCTTTAGGATTCACGATATTAGTAGCTCCTTCTGCTCTAAAAGTTCCTATGTTAGCTGTTGTTTCTTCATCTATTCTCAATAATTTCATTTTACTAATAGCTTCCGCTCCTACATTTATCGAACTAATTCCTTTTTCTGGTTCTCCGCCTGCATGAGCAGCTTCTCCAGTAATTTCTATCCTAAGTTTCTTCTGAGATGGTGCTTGATTAATTATTGAACCTACTTTCCCTCCACTATCAAATACATATCCTTCTTTGGAGTTAATTATGGAGTAATCTAAATTTTTAGATCCGTTAAGTCCTCCTTCTTCACTAATAGTAAATATTATTTCTATAGTATTATGCTTAGCGTTTTTTTCTATAATACAAGTTAAGGCTTCCATTATTACAGAAATTCCTGCTTTATCGTCTCCGCCTAATATAGTATCACCGGAACTTTTTATATAACCATCTTCAATTACAGGATTTATATTTATTCCTGGTTTTACAGTATCCATATGAGAACTGTATATTCTTGATTTATTTCCTTCTCCTTTTACAAGACAGTATATATTATCTGTGTTTGACCCTATTTTTTCTCCTGCATGGTCTCTTTTTACATCTAATCCTAAATCTTTAAGTTCTTCTACTATTAGCTCACTGAATTCTTTTTCATTACCGGTTTCGCTGCTTACTTTTACATACCTCATAAATCTTTCAATCAATCTTTCATTATTTATCATTTTGTCCTCCTGATTTAGTTTATCGGTATATTTTACCACACTTAAGGAAATTATATAACAAAAACCCTCTTTCGAGAGTTTTTGAATTTTATATAGCTTCAGCCTTTAAATTTTTTATATCAAACTTAGCTACATTACTTATTAGTATTTCTTTGCATTCTTTAGTATTGCATATTTCAGCTTTTATTGTTTTTCCAGATAATCTTATACTTACTATTCCTTTTGTTTTTCTAAGATTTCTTATTTCTTCGTAATCAGGTGTTTCAATTATTCTTATAGTATATTTTATATAGTGCTTTTCTTTGCTGAAATTTATTAGTTCTTTTAAAGAATGTTTTATATTTTCTGCTTTTAAATAGTGATCTAATTCACTTTTATTATTTTTATTTAAACTTTTCTCGTATATTAAACTGTTATCTAACATTTTATCCTCCTAATATTTAGACGGTTATTATGGCTCTTCTACCGTCTCTTCTAACTCCAATTCTATTACTTCCTTCTTACACATAGTTACTTTATTATCTATAATTACTTTAAACATCATTATCCTCCTTATATTTATTTAACAATTCTTGAATTTATTTTAAATTTAACAATTCTTGAATTTTTATTTTTATATTTTCTGATTTTAATACTCCATCTAAATTTGATGATTTGTCTTTTAACGCCTCTTCAAATACAATTAAATTACTTGTAAACATTCTTACCACCTCCTTGACTAAGGAATCTAAATTGCTAATACCTCTTTTGCATTAATAATTCTCATAAAATCCATTCTCTTAACATTCATTTGAATCCTCCTTTCCTTTATTTCAATTTTAGACACAAAAATACCGCAGCTTATCTGCGGTATAATCCTATATTGGGCATAAAAAACCGCAGGTACAAGAATACTTACTATTCATGCGACCTGCGTTTATTATCTATTTGATTAGGATAAAGCTATATTTTCTAAAGCTTTTCCAAGGCAGGCAGCATTATATTTTCTTCTCTTGTCATTACTGGATATTCTATTGTTTTAACTTGATCTAATTTTGTAATTGTCATTATTCGCTACCTCCTTTTTTTAAATTAATTTATTTTCACTATTTATAGTATAGCAAAAAAGTTTGTTAAAAATATTACAAGTTTATTACAAAGGAAAAATATCCCTTGACATATATCTTTTATTCCTATTAATTAAAAAACGCGGCTTAGCCGCGTTTAATATCAATCAGTTGTATATGGTAATATTGCTACACTTCTAGCTCTTTTTACAGCTCTAGCCACCATTCTCTGGTGTTTTGCACAAGTACCGGTAACTCTCTTAGGTAAGATTTTACCTCTTTCAGTTATATATCTTCTTAATCCATCTGCATCTTTATAATCAATGCTTGTTACTTTATCTTTGCAAAAGTTACAAACTTTTTTTCTTGGTCTTCTTCCGCCTCTTCTTCTCGCACTCACTTTTTTACCTCCTTTAATTTAAAATGGAATATCATCATCATCTGTCGGTTCAAAGATGTCATCTTCTTCAAAGTTGGCAAAATCATCATCTGAGTTGTTTTGTGAGGAGCTGCTACTGTTGCTTCCTGATGAACCTTTACCCCACTCTATAAACTCTACTTTATTAGCTATTACTTCAGTTGTGTATCTTTTTTCTCCGGATTTTGTTGTGTAAGATCCAGTTGAAATTTTTCCAATTACTGAAGTCATTATTCCTTTTTCTAGATAATTTGCACAATTTTCAGCCGACTTACCAAATACTGTGATTCGTATAAAGTCAGCAGTAGGCTTTCCTTTACTTTCATAGTCAGCCTTTATATCTTTTGGAAGTTCTTTATCTACTGCCAACGTAAAGTTAGCAACAGCTCTTCCATTAGACGGTATAAATTTTAATTCCGGGTCTCTTACTAATCTTCCTATTAATACAACATTATTCATGTTTAAATCCCCTTTTTAGTTTTCTTCTCTAACTATCATATGTCGGATTATATTTTCGTTAATCTTACTTGTTCTATCAAGTTCATTAACTAAATCAGTCTCAGCTTGAAAGTTTATAATAGTGTAGTATCCTTCTTTGTTCTTCTTGATTTCATAAGCCAGTCTTCTTTGACCCCATTCATCAATCTTATCAATCTTACCACCATTGTCTTCAATTATACCTGTAATTCTTTCAATTTGAGACTTGTTTTCTTCTTCTTCCATATTTGGTTTTAAAATAAAAACACCTTCGTATTTAACCATTGTCTTCACCTCCTTTTGGACTATGGCCCTATTTAAAGGGCAAGGATTAAGCTTTCATATTATACCACTTGTAATTAATAAATACAAGCCTAATTAGTTATTTTTAAGTGTATCTTGTAAACTGCTTTTTTTTCACAATAATCACATTTTTTACCTTCTATCATCTCTACATCAGGCGCTTGATAATTATAATTTACAAAATCATCTATTCCTATATCAACATGCTCTCTACAGGTATAAATTTCTGGTTTTTTATTCATTTTCTTCTTCGTTTTCTAATTTATATCTTATTTTATCAGCAAAATCTTCTAAATCTTTTTGACAAATTTCATAGTCTATATTGCTGTTATCTGCTACATACTCTGATACTGGATTTCCTAAAAGTTCTTTAAAATTTTCATATGCCTTTTTATTTTCTTTCATTGCTCCGTTTATTATCAGACCGTAGTTTTTTAAACTCTCTTTATTTTTATTTATATAAGATCTAATAGCAGGAGGTATGTTTGATGCCCAAATTGGAGAAACAAGTACAACTATTTTATATTTTGAAGGATCTTTTTGAAATTCAATTTGGTCTATTTTTTTTGTCACAGATCTATATCCTGCTCTTATAAATCCGGAAATACCTAAGTATTTAAACTCCGATTTAATTTCATCAATATCACCATGGAGTTTAATACTGATTTCGTCAGCTAGTCTCTCACTATTTCCCGTTCTGGTGAAAAATACCACTAATACATCCTTCATTTGCTCCTCCTAAATTTTATTAGTTAAAAATTTTCAGGTTTTTCTTCAAATTCTAATTCTATGTCAATTTCCTTTGAATCTCTTATGATTTTTATTTTTGCTGTATCTCCTTTGTTGTAATCGTAAAGCTTTCTAACTATGTTGTTCATATTTTCTATTCTATCTCCATCAATTTCTTGAATGATATCACCGGCTTTTAAACCCGCTTTGTATGCTGGAGAGTTTTCAACTACTTCTACTATTACAACTCCATAATTTGGAGTTAAATCTACTCCTAGTCTCTCTTCGTATGTATCTAAATCAACTCCTGTTATTCCAATATATACTTCTTCTATTTTTTCTCCAGAAACAATTTTATTTAGTATAGGTTTTGCTTCATTTATCGGTATTGAAAACCCTAATCCTTCAGCTGAAGTCATTTTTGCTGTGTTTATACCTATGACCTGTCCTTGGGCATTTAATAAAGGACCCCCACTGTTTCCTGGATTAATTGAAGCATCTGTCTGGATTAAAGGTTCTATTTCACTGTTTTCTAATCTTAATGTTCTATCTAATCCGCTTATTATTCCTGATGTTACAGTCCTATCTAGATCTAAAGACAGAGGATTACCTATCGCCACCACCGGTTCTCCAACCATTAAATCATCTGAATCCCCAAGTTCAACCGCCTTTAAATTGGTTTTATTAACCTTTATAATAGCAAGATCCAATAAAGTCTCATACCACAATACTTGGGCTGATGAAGTTGATCCATCAGAAAATAAAACCTCAATACTGTCAGAGTTTCCGTCAGATATTACATGAGAGTTTGTTAGTATATATCCATCTTCCCTTACTATCACTCCCGAACCTATACCTTCTTGTACCTGTTGACTTCCAAAAAAGTCTCTAAAAGTCTCTCTAGTAGTAATCCCGACAACTGAATCAGAAGCTTTTTTTACAACTGCCGCAGCAAAATTTATATCATCCTTTGTATTTATTGTTATATTACCATCTTGTTTTACAATTTCTTGGGAATTTTCAGGTATTGGTATAACATTGCCGTATAAATATGTAGGAAATATATAGCCTCCTATCATTCCACCTATTATTGCTGCACACAAAGCTACTATAAAATAAGATGTTAATCCTCTTTTTTTTCTTTTTGGATTTTGAGTATTTTTTATTTCTGTATTATCAGTTTTTGTTTCAACTGGACTTTCATCGCTTTTTTGTTTTACTTTATCTTCATAATATTTTTCCATACTATTACCTCCTTTGGTATTGTATCTTTAGGTTAATAGATTTATCTTAAATTATCCTTAAATATTATTTTAAAGTATATATTTTTCCAGCTTTATCTCTATAAGTCATTTCAATTTTAACATTCTTACCGGGAATTATTCCTTTTTCTTCTAATATGTTGTTCACTGTTTTTTCTGCTAGTTCTGGAAAATTATTTTCCCCACTTAAATGTCCTAACAAAACAATTTCTTCTCTATCTTTTAATAAGCTAGTTAAAAAATACCCTGCTGTTTCATTGGATAAATGTCCAAATTTTGATAGTATTCTTTTTTTAAGTGAATAAGGATAGGATCCTACCTTCAACATCTCTACATCATGATTAGTTTCTAAGAGAAGTAAATCAAAATCTTCTAAGTTGTACTTAATATCTTCATCTACTACTCCTGTGTCCGTAAGTAAACATATCTTTTTTTTGCTGTTGGTTACTGTAAAACCTACGGGTTCTACTGCATCGTGATGAACGCTGAAAGAGTTTAAACTCAAATCATTAAATGCAAATTCTTTATTTGTTTCAAATGTTTTAATATTCTTGTCTTCCATTTTTCCTATTTTAGGAAGCATAGCTTCCCATGTTCTTTTATTTGCATAGATAGGTATATCAAATCTTCTTGAAAGAACTCCTGCTCCTTTGATATGATCTATATGTTCATGAGTTATAAAGATAGCCTGTATCTCATTAGGATTTACATCTATGCTATTTAGCTGCCTCTGAACCTTTATACCGCTCATTCCTGAATCTATAAGAATCTTGGTTCCTTTGTATTCTATATATTGGCTGTTTCCGTCGCTACCGCTAAACAGAGAGCAAAATTTAAGTCCCATATTTCCTCCGTTATTAAATTTAGCTGATGTTTCCATCAGCTAAGATTAGTCGTTTTCAGTCTCTTCAATTCTTTTAATTTTAGCTCCTAAATTCATGAATTTATTTTCTATAAATTCATAGCCTCTATCAATGTGATACACGTCCCGAACTGTTGATATTCCCTCTGCAGCTAAACATGCCAAAACTAATGCTGCTCCAGCTCTGAGGTCTGTTGCCTTTACTTCAGCAGCTTTTAGTTTTTTTACTCCCTTAATCACTGCTGTTCTTCCATCCACTTTAATATTAACATCCATTTTTAATAATTCATCTATATATCTGAATCTATTTTCAAAAATACTTTCTATAACTATACTATCCCCTTCTACTGTAGATAAAAGAACAGTCATCGGCTGTTGCAAATCCGTTGGAAACCCGGGATAAGGAAGAGTTTTAATGTTTACGGGTTTTAACTTTTTATTATAAAAAACTCTGAGGGAGTCACCGTACTCTTCTATACCCATACCCATTTCTTTCAACTTTGCTGTTATAGGTTCTAGATGTTTAGGGATTACATTATTTATAATAACATCTCCTTTTGTTAAAGCAGCTGCTATCATATATGTTCCTGCTTCTACCTGATCTGGTATAACACTATAATCGCAATCATGAAGTTCTTCTACACCGTATATTCTTATAACATCGGTACCTGCTCCTCTAATATCTGCTCCCATTGCATTTAAGAAGTTTGCTGCATCTACTACATGAGGTTCTTTTGCAGCATTTTCAATTATTGTTTTACCTTCAGCATATACTGCTGCCAGCATTATATTTATAGTAGCTCCAACAGTTACTACATCAAGATATATCTTTGTTCCAACTAATCTGTCGGCTTTTACACTTATTAATCCATCTTCTATGGTAAATTCTCCGCCTAATGCTTCCAGTCCTTTTATATGTTGATCTATAGGTCTAACTCCTATATCGCAACCTCCTGGATATGAAATTGTAACTTCCTTAAACCTTCCCAGTCCTGCTCCAAGAAGATAATAAGAAGCTCTTAATTTTTTAGTCAATCCATTTAATAAATTGCAGTCTTTTATGCCACTTCCATCAACAGTTAATTTTCCCTTTTCAGTAAATTCAACCTCTGCACCTAATTCTTTTAATATCTCTTTATATACTATTACGTCTTTAATTACCGGTAAATTCTCAATCATGCATTTTTTATCCGAGAGTATTGTACCGGCTATTATTGCTAAAGCTGCATTTTTGAAGCCGCTTATATTAACCTTTCCCTTTAATCTTGTTCCACCTTCTATTACTAACTTTGTCATATTTCCTTCCTTCTAACATATTATAAATTTCATAGTATAATAAATACTAAAATATTTCAATACCTATTCAACTTCTGTCAAATATTTAATATTTCCTCTTTCAGTTATTATCTTCCAAGTTGGGTCCATATTTGCTCTAAGTATATTTTCCCACCCTTCAGTATTTTCATCTGTGTAATAACATATTTCTATTTTTTTTATTATAGTTCTTTCTTTTGGATTTTCGTTTTTTAGCCTTAGCAAGGATTCATAGGCTGATGTTACAGTTATTAGTCCTTCTTTAGGTTCTATTTTGCTTATTCGTTGTGTTTCAAATCCTACAACTCCTATGTTATCTATTATGAATTTATAGTAGTCGTTTTCTAAAAAGCTTTCTTCGTAATACCTTTTGTATATAACTTCGTATATCTTATCTTTTTTTACAATTAAATCTAATTTGTAATTATCAATATTCATGTTTTCAGTTTCTTTATATTTGTCAACAATTTGAAGAGCTTCTTCTTCTGAAATCTCAAGATTTCCATTCACATCTCTTATATTATAAATTAATTTCTTATTATTTTCAATTCTAATATAACTACCCTCTTCATTAGTGAACAAGGTATTTTCTAATACTTCTTCATAATCCTCTCCTATATATTTTGCTACATCTCTTTTAGTTACAAGATAGTACTCTACTTCTAAAAGTGGTTTTCTATATATTTCTTTAGGTACCTCTCCTTCTATATGTATATTTTTTTCTAGGAGTTTTTTTTCTACATGATTTATAAATTCATCACTCAATCCTTCATAACTTTCATTATTTGCATCTTTTACTTGATAATATAAAAATAAATTAAGAATAATAAAGGCTATGATAAGTATTGTTTTTGCTTTATTCCAATTCATAATATCCCTCAGTCTATATTTTGTATCTCAATTAAATTTCCTGTTATTGCATTAAATATATATCTTTCTTCTGGTGCTTTCATAACCCAAACACTCCTAATAAGTTGTTCGCTTAATTTTCTTGATGGATCATAGTAACCTAAATGTATTTCTTCAATAGAGTTCAAAATCTTATTCTGAATAATGTCTTCATCCTTAAGGTCTGCTTTTCCCTCTTCAATTTGAATCAAAGCTAAGAGTTCAATATTCTTCTTAAGAATATCCATTGGATCCATTGCAGTTTTCTCTTCCATTAAGGTAGGATCCGATAAATCGATATTTCTTATGAATCTTTTATATAAAACTACTTCTTCACCTACAACTTCTATTTCTAAAGCTCTTTCCTCTCTAACCTGGCTAAATATTATAGGTCTATTGAGAATTTTATAATCAAATAAAAATCTGAAACCATAGTTTCCATCTACTTGTATATTATCAACCTCAGATAGGTATGCATTTTCAGGATAACCTAAAAAATCTTCCGTGAATCTTAAAGCTAGTATAAAACTCATATATACATCGTTTTCTCCTATAGTATTTTCTGCTGTATTGTAAAATTCAAGAAGACCATCACTGTTAATTCTTAAGACTTTTTCGTTTCTAAATACATAGTTAACACTACTATTGTTTTCTACGGATTTTCTCACATAATCATAGTTGTCTCCATAATAAGTTTTTGCAATATCCGTTATATATTCTTCATCTTCAATATTTATTTCTGATTTTACTATTACCGGATTCATTATTTTTTCATTTATTGGTATAAATAAATTAATCTCTTTGTCATTTATTTTTCCCTTATAAATAAATTCTGTATTGATTTTAATTTTTTGAGAAATAATACTTATATTATCTGTGTCAATTTCTATATTAGTGGTTAGTTGAATATAACTACCTTCTTTGTTTTCAATTATAACCGTGTTTTTTTCTTCGAGAATATAAAAGCTTTTTATTGTTTTAACACTATTAATAAATTCTGTATTTTCAATATCTAAACCCTCAACGAAAAACTCCATTGGTATTGGGCTGGGCAAAGAAATTTCTATTCCTGGTGAATCTATACTGTCTATTTCTGAAATTTCTACTTCTTCTCTTAGGAGATTCTCGAAAATTTCAATAAATTCTATCCAAATTTCATCGCAGTATTCTTCTTTATAGGTTGTTATTTTTTCATCATTAATTATAGATATTTTTTCAGGTTTTATTTTATCCCATAGATAAATATCTTCGATTTCTACTTCTTTTTCGGGTTCAACTGCTTCTGAAAAAGGTTGAAGCCATAATTGGTCTGTTTGATAAATCGATAAACCAATTAGAAAAATAAGTAGTAGTGTTTTAAACTTCTCTATCTTCATATTCATCACCACTGTCTATTTCCGCTGCAGGTATAGTAATTTTAACCTGAGTACCAACATTAACCTGACTATTAATCTCTATCTTTGACTTGTGATCATCAGCTATGTGTTTTGCTATAGCCAATCCAAGACCGGTTCCTCCCATATCTCTACTTCTAGCCTTATCAACTCTGTAAAATCTTTCAAATATTCTACTCATATCTTCTTTAGGTATGCCTATACCATTATCCTCTACTAAAATTACAATATTTTCTTCTTTATTAAAGCATCTTATATTTATTTCACCATTCCTTTTTGTATATTTTATGCTGTTGGCTATAATATTTTGCAGAATTTGCTCCAATCCTTCTTTGTCAAAAAGTACTTTATTTGTGTTTTTTTCTATATTTGTTCTAATTCTTTGATTTTTTTCATTTGCTCTTATTCTAAGTTTTTTATAAACACTTTCTAAAATTTCTCCCGGATTTACTAAACTTTTTTTCCATGATTCTTCGTTGTATTCCATTCTTGAAAGTTTTAATAAATCCTGCACCAATCTAGACATTCTATCGGTTTCAGCATCAATTATTCCTACAAATTCTTTTGTAGTTTCTTTATAGTCCAATGCACCAGATAGTAATGTTTCAGAATAGCTTTTTATAGTTGTAATAGGAGTTTTTAATTCGTGAGATACATTTGCGATAAATTCTTTACGCATGTCTTCTAATTTCTGCTGCTCTGTAATATCCTGCATTACATAAATCACGCCACCAACTTCACCTTTATCATTTTTATAAGGTGCATAGTTTATGTTATAAATGCTTCCTTTAATTTCTACTTTTTTATCTCCCATCCATGAATTTTTCTCAATAGTTTCAAGAGATAAATCTGGACTTAATTTTGAAATTAATTTATCTCCTACATCTATATTTGTATTATCAATGTTTAGAATGTTTTTAGAAACTGGATTTGCGTGAATTATTTTACCTTTAAGGTCTATAGTTATAACTCCATCTGCCATATAATTAAATGTAGTTTCTATTTTGCTCTTTTCTTGAGATAATTCTGATATTCTATTCTTCAACTCTTTTGTCAGATAGTTAAACATCATTCCCAACTGTCCTATTTCATCTGTGGATTTTACATCTACAAATTGATCAAAATTACCCCTAGACATCTCCTTCGCTTTAAGGGTTACATCCTTTATTGGTTTTGTAATACTAGTTGCAATAAAGAAACCTATGATTATTGTAATTATAAGAGCTAATATAGTAGCTCTTGTAAGCATAACCTTAGAATTATCCACAGTCTCATATACGCTTTCTAAGGAATAAGTTAGATATATGATGCCTGTTATATCTCCCTGTTGGTTTTTAACGGGATAAGCCATATGCTTGACTTTAGACTGTATTCCATCGTACTCTTCAGGAGGTATTGTTTCGGATATTTCCCCCAATAAGGCTTCTTCTAAAAGAAAGTTGTTAACTCTTTTAACATCGTATGGGTTTTTATCTACCACATTGTCTATTGTACTTCCTATTATTTCTAAATCTTCATTATTTAAAATTATATATAAGTTTTCATTATATCCTATTTGAATATTTTCTCTTACGCTTGTTCTTATTTCTTCGGTATAATCATGCCAATCATCTTCTTGAAGATAACTTGAGCTTGCTATTATAGAGGTTATATGGCTTCTCATAGATTTTGTTATGTTATCTAGTTGAATTTTTTCTAAATTATCTATAATAAAAAATCCAACTATTGCCATAGCTAAAAAAACCAAAAGAAAATATATTAAAATAAATCTCCAACGAATACTTCTAAACATATTTTAAGTCCTCCTAAAATAATAGCCTACTCCTCTTTTTGTTATAATATACTTATCTTTATCAGTTTCAAGTTTTTCTCTGAGTCTTCTTACAGTAACATCTACAGTTCTTAAATCTCCAAATTCATAACCCCAAACTTCTTTAAGTAAATGCTCTCTACCAAAGGCTTTTTCTTGATTTAGTACCATATATTTAAGTAGTTCAAATTCTCGATTAGTTAAATTGATTAATTCTCCATCCCTTGTAACCTCAAAAGTGTTGAAGTCTATTGCTAAATTACCAGATTTTAATATCTTTGATTGTTTTTCCTGTTCTGGATCTGCAAGGTTCATCCTCCTTAAGTTAGCCTTTACTCTTGCTATTACTTCTTTCATGCTAAAGGGCTTAGTAATATAATCGTCAGCACCAAGTTCAAGGCCAGTTATTTTATCCCCTTCTTCTTCTTTTGCTGTAAGCATAAGCACAGGCATTGTGTATTCTGTACGTATTTCTTTTAAAACGTCAAAACCACTTTTTATAGGAAGCATTATATCCAAAAGTATTAATTCCGGCTGAAATTCCTTTACTTTTTTTATAGCTTCAACACCGTCAAAAGCTGTCTCTACAATAAAATTCTCTTTTTCTAAGTTGTATTTAATTATATTTGCAATAGGTCTTTCATCGTCTACTACTAATATTTTGCTTTTCATTTTATCCCTCTTTATATTTTTATTTTATATTTTGAATATCTTCTAATTCCTTATATAAAGGTTTTAATCTTTTATAAAGCTTTCTGTATCCTCTATTTACAATTTCTTTGTATATTTTAGCATTTTCTTTATTAGGTTTAAACACTTTCTTATAATGTATCATATTTTCCATAGCTTCTTCAAAATCTGAATAGTGACTTATACCTACAAATGTAGCAATCGCCGCTCCTAACCCAGAAGTTTCAAAAGTTTGAACTCTATATACCTCTCTGTCAAATATATCAGCGCATATTTGGCATATGGAATCGCTTTGAGATCCTCCACCGGATATAGCCAATTTTTTCATCTTAACCTTTGATTTTCTTTCTATTCTTTCTATTCCTTCTAAAAGTGCAAAACCTATTCCTTCTATTATTGCCTTATATATATGTATTTTTTTGTGTTTATCAGAGAATCCTATTATAGAACCTCTAGCTTCAGGTCTTAATAGTTCTTTTCCCCAAAAAGGTTGAAGTATTAGACCCTCAGAACCCGGTGGTATTTTATCCAACTTCCCGTTTAGTATATTAAGTGCTTTTTGAGTATCTCCATTTGATATCTTTATTTCTTCATGAGCAAACTCTTCTTCAAACCATTTTACCATCCAATATCCTCTGTAGATATTTATTTCAGGGTTAAAATATCCAGGTCTCACTGCTGAAAAAGGCGGAAAAAGTCTTCTAAGTTCAAAATATTTTTTTGAAGTTGTTTGAATAGTAGCTTGAGAACCTAAGGATATACTTCCACTAGTAAGATCAATTGTTCCTGTTCCTATTGTTTCACAACCTTTATCAGAACCGGAAGCTATTAGTGGAACTCCCTTTTTTATGCCGGTAATCTTTTCTGCTTCTTTTGTAATATATCCAATAGTTTCCCCGGGATTAACTACTTCCGGCAGCATTTTTCTATCAATTTGAAATATCTGATTTTTAACATCGTATTTCCCTGACCAGTTTTGTTTTTTGTAATCGAAAGGAATATGGCCTATCATTGATGCTTTACTGTCCCTCAATACTCCCGTAAGTTTATAGTTTAGATATGTTGATAACAGGATGAATTTTTTAGTTTTATCCCAATTTTCTTTTTCATACTCTTCTAACCAGTGAGCTTTGCATTCTTTGTTAAATTCTTCTGCTATTTTCCTAAATTTCACTAAATCCAGCAAAATATTAGCCCAAGGCTTCATTTTCTTAGGTTTTTTAGTTTTTCTTGTATCCATCCAAATTATTGCATTTCTAACTGGTTTATATTCTTCATCCAGTAATACTATAGTATCTCTTTGTGTAGTAACAGATACCCCGGATATTTTATTAAATATATCAGGCTCTTTTGTTTTTACATCTCTTACTACATCTACCAAATATTCCCAAAACATCTCAACCTCGGCTTCAACCCAAGTATCCTTTGGTCTTAAGTATTCTGGAAAATTTTTTTTAGATTTTATTATTAAAGATCCTTTACTATTAAAAATTAAGCTTCTTATACTTTGAGTTCCGCAATCTACTGTCAATACGTATTTTTCTTTTATATTCATTTCATCACCATTCTTAAGAATTATTTTATTATATCATTTTATTGTTTTTTTTTCATTTGTTAGTCAAAAAAAGAACCTGATAACAATTACATTATCAGGTTCTTTTGTAATATAAGAAAATTTTATTTAACTTATCTTTTATTCATCTTTTTTATCTTTTTCTTCTTTGTAAAAATCTCTTACATTTGCT
>JAABRS010000152.1 GCA_011390775.1 Clostridia bacterium
AGCAAAATAAGCAAATGAAACTACTAAACCTAAACCTGCTCCTCTAATTAAAATATAAGTCATTTCCTTACTCTTAGGAGCTAAACCAATTACTATACCCATTATTATCCTGTTGTACCATAAAGCAAACAAAATATAAGTGCTGGCCTCACCACCGGATCTAACTGAAGCTCCAATTATACAAAATACCCCTAGAATTGCTCCTGTAATCAAGGATATCATCATTCTTTTTTTATTCATAATTTATTCCACCTTTCGTAATATACTTATAAAAAATTACATCATTTTATTTAAAAACTTGGTTGAATAAGATAATGTACCCCTAGGACAATTATCGACACATCTTCCACAGCCTACACAGTTAGTATCAACAACAGCTTCTCCAACTTGGGCTTTTTCTTTTATCTTTATTGACATTGGACAGATATCATCGCATTTACCGCAGCTAATACATTTAGTATTGTCTGTATTTATTTTCTGGTCTGCAGCCTTTCCTATAAATCCAAGTAATGTACCTAAAGGACAGTAGTAGCAGTATCCCCTACCTATAAATGCGACCCAAAAGAACATAGCCATAAGAAGCTCTCCGGATAAGTATTTATAGTTTTCTATCATGCCCCAGATCTTTGGTTCCCCCGGCATGGAAACTCCTATTATAAGTAATACCCAGTATAGAGTAAAAAATACTGCAACAGCAAAGAATATCCATTTGAAAATTAATAATATTTTTACAGTTCTATCCTTAAGCTTTTTCTTTTTACCTAATAAAGGTATGGCAGGGTCGAATACCTCAGCTGCAAATCCATTAAATAAGCAAATAGTAGAACACTGCCATCTTCTACCTAAAAACAATGTCCCTACTAAAACAATAAGGCTGTAAATTACAAAAAATATTAAGGCTATGGTTATACCATTAACACCCCAAATAGGAAATCTACTCATATAAAAGCTGGACTCTTCACTTAAAAGTTGAAGAGGTGTAGTTGTCCATGGTAAAGGCATAGTGAAAAAATACAGCTCAGAATTCCCAAGAATTATCGGTCCTATAATATGGACTACTAAAGCAGCAGAAATAAATCCTATTAGATTCTTTTTTCTCATATTTGTATTTTTATTTTTAAGTATTTTTAATGTAAGATAGCTTCCTACTATTATAAAAATAGTTTTCACCCAGTTTTCATAAAAATGCCATCCCCAGGTTATAAACTTAGCAACATCATCGGAAGCATTTCTCGCATATCCGTAATTTAGACCTGCTATTATGATACATAAAACTATATACACCCATAAAATAATTTTTAAGATTTTTAATTCCTTATTGTCTTTTTTCATGCCATCTCCCTAAAATATCTAAATTAATTTTTTTATCATTTCAATTATATATCAATAAATAAAAAATAAAAAGAAATCCAGCTCTCAACTTGCATTTAAGAACTGGATTCCAGCATTCAATAAATATCCAATTATCCTCTTAAACTATCTAAATATTTCATTAATGTCTCTACGAATTCTTCAACAGCATCTTTACTCTTTTCAGTAACTTTCGAAACATTTTCGTTCACGAAGTTTTGATCCATTTCCGTCACACTGATTTTCTCAGCCCATCTTCCCTTAGCACTTTTGTTTAGAAAATCTCCAAGTAAAGCTCCTGCACCCTTTCCAACAAAATCCATTAATCCTCTTTCTATAGATACTGCAATACCAATCGGTTGTTGTTTTTCATCCTTATCAAAATACCAGTGGTAGCCAATTCTATATATAACATATGAAGACAACCATATTGTAAGTTTTCTAGGTTCATCTATTCCCGGCATCTGAATCAAACCATCTGCGGAACCTGATGCCTGTTCTATTCTCTTTGTTACAAATTCTAAAGTTAAATCGTAGGAGGATTTATTTGGAGATTCCACATATATGCCGTAAAGCTCAAGTAAGCTGCTTTTTACATTAGTTGCTAAAAATCCTGCAATAGGTCCACCGATAGGAGCCAGAGCTAAATCAAAAGCAATGTCTCCTATATATACTACCAACTCTGCTGTTGCTATAGCTTCATCATACCAGGCTTCTTCCATTATGTATTCTTGTTTTTCCTGCATTATAGACTGTTCAGCTATTTCCCAACATGTTCTTCTA
Organism: Clostridia bacterium; assembly: GCA_011390775.1. Lineage (GTDB taxonomy): Bacteria > Bacillota > Clostridia > Tissierellales > Dethiosulfatibacteraceae > UBA8670. The sequence goes on from JAABRS010000152.1 coordinate 2,134, forward strand.
AATATTCTGAAATCTTCTAACCCTAAATCACTTTTAGCCTGCTCCAACTGTTTTAACTTTTTCTCTCTAAATCTTTCGGCCATATATACTTCAATAACTTTTTTAGTAGCTATATATTCTTTTTCAAAGTCGGCATAATACTGAAGTTCATCTGGTATTAATTTAATGTCTACTTCATTATCAAAAGTTTTCTCTTCTACACTGCCCTTTAGTATCATCTTTCCTTCTACCGACTCTAAAGCAGGTAAATTCTTTTCAGCTTGAGCAAAATAACTTACACCATCATCGGTACTTAACTCTTCATCAATCTGTACTTTCATACCAATAAGATCAAATATTTCTTCTTCATCCTGAAGATCTACTTCTATATTTTCAGGAGTAATGAAATCTAAAGTACCTTCTTTTTCATTCCAGACCCCTGCTCTTACTTTAAATCTAGTTTTCTCCATTTCATCACTCTCAAGAGAAACCTTGTATCCTCTTATCTCTTTCTCTTTACCTAAGAAATCCGGTACTATACCTTCTCTACATGCTACAATATCAAAAACTACCCTTGCTTTTTCTTTAGAATTTTCTGCAATCATTTCACAGTTGTAGTTTTCGAAAAATTCTTCAAAGTTCTTCTTAATACTACCTTTTTCTGTAACTTTCAAATACCACTCATTTTTTCTCTTTTCAGCTCTTACATCAAAAGGTATTTGAGACTGCATAGATTCTACAGATATTTTTTCAACACTTTCTAGAAAATCTAAAGGTCTAAATTTAAAACTGTACTCTTTGCCTGACCCGATTAAAATATAATACTTCTCTCTACCTAATTCTATATAAGGGTCCCCTGCTAATTCAAAAATAACATTTTGTTTATGAGAACCTCCTGCCCCGCTAATATAGCATGTAATAGTGCAGGTGTCTCCCTGTTTCTTACCTTCTTTATCCGATTCTGCAGCAAAGTTTACTGCCTTAGTATTATCTATTATCTCACTTTCAGAAAATTTTACATAATCTTCCGGGGATGAAAACTGTATTAGAGAAGATAATTCCGAATTCATCCCTTCAGTAATACTGCCGTCTTCTTCATAAATTCTTTCATATATACCGGCATAAAAAGTTACATGTTCGTCGCTTCTTACCTTGCTGCCGGCTGTTTTACTAATCACCATCTGATATTCTTTCCGTCTTTTATCTTTTCTATTTTCATAAGCTTCCTGGGATCCGCTGGCAACTATTCCTGCCGCTGCCGCTGCAAATATACTGCTTCCAAGAGTGATTGCTATTGCTCCCTGAGATTCAGGAATCAAAGGCGGTAATTCACTTTCTTCTTCATTAGCAACTACTGTATTTTCAGTATCCACAGGTAGATTTACTTCCTCTTCCGGAAAACCAAATACCTCAACGATTCTTTCATAAGTAGGAACCGATGTAGTTGAAGGTTCTATATTAAATCCTTTAAATAATCCAACCATTTCTTCTACCTTTTCATCAAGCAAAGGCATTACACTTGTTTCATATACAGCTGATCTATATTGTCCGTTTACAAGAAAAATCATAACACCTTTAACCATTGCCATTTGAACTATTGCTTCTCCTCTAGATATTATAATTTCTCCATCTTGTACAGTTTCCTCATTTTCTTTATATACAACATACCCTGCGGATTCCACGTCCATTGCTACATCTTCATTACTCAATTCAAAATACTCACGATTTACCCAATCTTCTGTATAAGGAGGTCTAAAATAATTTTCCAATCTTTCTTCTACACTATGAACTTCACTACTGTAGCCTGCCTGCCCTGTAGTTATGTTATAGTCTTCCACCCACCTAACATCTGGATATTTTTCACTGGTTATTTCAGTATATGGGTTTCTTGCAACAAATCCAGTTATATATGGTTCTGCAGGATATTCAATAATAAAATCATATCCCTTTGGAAGTTCTAAATTAATTTTTGTTGGAACCTGAGTCACAGGTTGAACAATTAAGAAAAGAGGCCAATCAGCCCAGGTCCCTCCATCTGGGTAATCTTCATCAAAATAATAATAGCTAAAAGATATCCTAATATCCAGCTTCCTGCTTTCTTCAACAGTCTCATTTAATTGAGCTATAAATGTTACCTCATCTTCCCCTTTGTAAGTTATTCCTTCCCAGAATCCGTCGCTTTCTTCAATTTCAGGTCCCGATATTATTTGAAATTCCTGAGAATCAAAGGTGAGAACTCTTATCAAAGTACAGTATTTTTTTACATCAGGATTATCTATCTTTATTTTTATTTCAAAGGGTTCATAGCCATAAATGTAATCTGATATCTCAACTTCTACACCTTCAATATCATCCTGGCCAAAAGCATAAAGAGATATGTGTGAAGAGGCAATAACTATCAAAAGTATCACAGCTGATGCTCTTTTTA
>JAABRS010000153.1 GCA_011390775.1 Clostridia bacterium
CCATTTTCGTATATTTCTATATTATAATTGGTTTTTGATTCAATGTAATTTAAATTGATATAAATTTTTTCGTTTTCTTCTATATATGTATTTGATTTTAAATTGTAATTAATTTCATATAAGGAATTTTCATGAAATATCTGAATATATCTGCTGTCTTTATCATTAAAAGATTCTATTATACTCAATTCGGATAAAAGTTCATAATCTATGAAGTAATTATCGTCTTCTACAAGCACATAATCATCCATCAGTATCTTTTCTCCATCTAAATAAAATCCTCCATCCATAATATCCGAAGATCTATTAGTTATAAAAAATATTATTCCTACTAAGATGACTATTAAAACTACTGCTGAAATAATTACTTTTTTTATTTTCATAAGTTATTCCTTTGCTTTTGTTTTATATTAGTTTTTTGATTTTATCTTTTTAATTTCATCTTTTAATAATAATGCTACTTCATTATCCGGATAAATTTCAATAGCTTTTTTTACATCTTTTTCTGCACTTTCTATATTTTCTAAGTATATATTGGCAGCTGCTCTATTTGTATACAGCTCATGACTATTTGGATTAGCTTTTATTCCTTCATCTAAATATCTCTTTGCATCTTCGTAGTTTCCTGTACTTATTTCACAAACAGCAAGTTCATTGACGGCTTCAACCTGTCTTGGATTTAATTCTATTACATTCTTAAAGTAGGTTTTTGCTATTTCAAATTCCTGTTTTTGTCTGAAAGCTACTCCAATTACGAAAAATAACTTCCACCAATTTTTAAAAACATCTAAAAGTGGTATTAATTTATCTAAACCTTTTTCAACGTACCCTTTTAAAACTAATTTATATCCTTCTTCAAACTGCAAGTAGTAATCTAATTCTTCTAGTTGATCTCTTATTTCCTGTTTTCTAATATCATTATCATCGTATTCTAAAAATTTATCCCAGTAAGCTTTTGTATTCAGATAATTACTGTTTTGTCTGTAGTAGTAACCCAGCTTGTAATAAGATAAAGAAAACTCAGGGTTTTTATCTAAAGCCTTGTTGTAGTAGGATACTGCTTCCTCCATAAATGCTTCAGCTGCTTTATTTTCTTTTTTTTCAAATAGTTCTGTTCCTTTCATTTCAAGAATATTTCCATATATGAAAAGTTTTCTTTCATTTAACTCCCCAATATTTATAAGCCCATTGGCATATACTAGTTTTTTATCTAATTCTATGTTATCTCTATTTATAATCTTTATAAGATAAGCTTCAGCATTTATTCCTGATTCTTTGAGAATGCTTAGGTAAGTATTTTTATACTTGAAATTTGGATCTACTCCTAAGACAAAAAGCATTCCTTCTATCATATTTTTGTTTTTAAATCCTTGAAAATCATCTTCTTTTTTTAAATTATCTATAACTTCATCAATAAATATTGGAAATGATGTTGCTTTTTCTAATTTTATTTCTTTTTTATTAATGTTTATTACCGTGTCGGCTTTTATTTCTATAAATGAAATTTCATCTTTCATTTTATCAATAATACCATTTATTTTATCTTCTATATTCAAATTAATCATCCTTTCTTATATTGTCTAATTCTTTTTTAATACTGTAAACAAAGCAGTTGCCTTCTTTGTAAATGAACAAATTTGGATTCCCATTTATTTCTACTATTCTGAATTCATTAATTATCTTTCCTTTCAATTCTTTATAAATATCTTGAAAGTATTTGTTAATAAAAAACTCATCTCTGCTAATTGATCTTTTGTATATCTTGTATTTTTCTTCTCTCTCTTTATCAAGATATATTGGTAATTCAAGATTTCTATTGTTTTTTATATAATCCAGTACCAACTTATCTTTTAAACTTAACTCTACATAACCATTTTCTTGGGAAAAATCAAATAAAATATCGTATAATTTCTTCCTCTTATGATATTTACTAAAATGATCTTCTTTTTGCCAGAACTTCGCCATGTCTAAATAAAACCCATAAGGATTATCGTAATGTTTATCTAATATATAATTAACCGTATTTGAAAAATACCCTTCACTGTAGTATTTATTCAAAATACTGTCGATTTTTTTTAATTGTTCAATTTCTACTGCCTTAATATCTTTTGTTTTTATGATTTCATAAGGGGGAAACAATCTATAAATTAATCCATTTTTTTCTCTTTTATTATAAACAGGAGTTCCTTTTAATACTTTCAGAAACCCTAGCTGTAGTTTTTCAGCCCCGAGGCTGTATGCATCATTAAAAGAATTTATAAATGATTGATAATTTTCTTTCGGAAGTCCTGCTATTAAATCTAAATGAAGATGAATGTTTTTTGTTTCACCTAATTCTTTAACAACAAATTTTATATTTTCAAAGTCCATTTTTCTTTGAATTTCGTCTAAGGTATGTTCATTTGTTGTCTGAAGCCCTATTTCAAATTGAAAAATATTTGCCGGCAGCTTTTTTAGAAAATTAAGAAAGTCCAAATTAATTATATCAGCCGTAATTTCATAATGTACTTTTATACTACTGTTTTTAGACATGATATACTTAATTATTTCTCTTGATCTTTTCCAATCGTAATTAAAAGTTCTATCTACAAATTTAATTATTAAAGGTTTTAGCTGATATATTTTATCTAAATCACTTTTAATTCTATCCATTGACAATGCTCTTATACCATTATCCCTTGAAGATAAGCAAAATCCGCATTTATAAGGACAACCTCTTGTAGTCTCATAGTATATATATTTATTTTCGAAAAATTTCTCTTTGTTTTCTCTGTTATATTCAGTTTCATATGGAAATGGCAAATCTTCTATATTTATTATTTTATTTATACCAGGAGTTTCTAATACTATTTTCTTCTCTCTGTATATTATCCCATTTACTTTTTCTAAGTTTAAGTTGTTTTCTAAAGAACCAATTAGTTGAGGAAGTATTTCCTCTCCTTCTCCTTTAATTATACAGTCAACATAAGGATATTCCTTTAAATACTCTTTACTGTTATATGTAACCTCCGGTCCTCCAAATATTGTTGTAATTTCTTCTTTAGATTTTTTTACTACTTCGCATATTTTTTCTATTTCTTCTATATTCCAAATATATGTAGAAAAGCATATATAATCGTAATCTCTATACTTCATGTCTCCTAAGATATAGTCCAAATCATTATTTATGGTGTACTCTTTTAAATCTACACTATAGTTTTTCTGTAAAAGTGATTCTCTCATATACCTTAATGCTAAATTAGTATGTGTAAATCTGCTGTTTATACCGATCAATAATATTTTCATATTTTCACCTTATATTTTCTTGAATTTGAAAAGTCCATATTTTGTCTTAATATAAAATTCCAACTTATCGTTTTTTACAATTTTACTTTTTCCTAAGAGATAGTGTTCAAAAACATTACCTTCATAAATTTTAAATTTTCTATCTAAATTTGATTTTTCAAGGTTTTCTATATCTATAGTACCTTTTTTTAAATTCAATAGGAAGTTAGAAAAATTTTCTATAAGTTTGTAGTACTTATCTTTGTCTAAGTTTTTTTCTATGTTTTCATTTATATTGTAAATACCTCCATTAAGTTCCATTAAATTACTATCTATCTTTTGTAATAGCTTAATCCTTTCTCTTTCGAAATTTACAATAAAATTTTTATCTAGAAAATTTATCCTATCAGAATAATCCTTTATAGAAAATTTAATTATATAATCTTTGACTATATCTTTGTCAATACTACTTCTAGCTAAATATTCAAAAAAAATATAAGCTGAAGTTAATCCATACAAAATCGATTTTGGATTAGTTGTAATTTGTATTATATTTTTTAATATTTCTTCTTCAATTATTTTTATATCTTTGTTTGGGATAATTATCGGTAAAATTCTATATATTACACTATCATCTTCTTCATTGCTTTTATTGCCTTTATAAAAGTTTCTCAAAGATTTATTTGAACCATTTATATAGTACTTAAGTAAAGTCATTTCTTCTTTGTATCTATTATAATTTAAACCTATCCCTTTTTCTTTGTATTCAAGGGATTTGCAACCAATAATAAAGAGCTGCATTTTGTAGGTATATATTAATTCACCTCTTCCTATGCCGTCGTAATCATTGAGTTTTTCATCTTTAAATATGTTCAATAATAAGTTTTGAATTCTATTCATAATTTCTCCTAAAAAAATATAGCTGATGTGTATCAGCTATATTATATAAACTTTATTTACTATTATCAAATTGATTTTTGTATTCTGCAGCATATTCTAGAACTGTAGATGAATATATACTAACTTCAGGTCTCTCGTGGGCTGATCTTGAGGCCATATATTTTTCTAACCCGTACTGTCCTCTATTGTATGCAGTCAGAGTTTTATGGATGTCTCCTTCATAATAATCCATCAGATATTTAAATTGTGTCGTGAAGAGCAGTATATTGTATTGTGGTTCAAATAATTTATCAGGATCGTACTCAATTCCTATAATTTCTGCTACAGGTTTAGCCGTATTTGCCATC
>JAABRS010000154.1 GCA_011390775.1 Clostridia bacterium
ATATGCCTAGAGAAAGAGAATCTCCAAAGTCGTGAAGAGCATCGGAGAGTATAGCCATGCTGTTTGTCCATAATCCTCCTATTATCTCAAGTATTGTAAAACCGATATTTAAGAAAAATGCTGTTTTTATATTTCCGCTTCCATGATGATGTCCGGAATGATTGTGATCGTGAGCCATTATTTCACCTCTAATCATCTAATTATTAATATATTAATATATTAGGGTCTGTTTGTAAAATTTAAAATATAAGCTATTACACTTATAAAAGCATTAATAATTAACCTATCCTTTAAAGTTCAATCTTTTAACAGTGTACTTATCAATTAAATCCATCTTAGGTTGAACTCCAATACCTAGTCCTTTAGGCACTTCCATTATCCCATCATTGATAATGAATTCTGGGTCAACTATATCTTCATGATAATATTTATCTGAACCGGATACATCTCCCGGTAGCTTAAAGTTATCTAAAGAGTTAATTGCAACGTTATGAGCTCTACCTATGCCATATTCATGCATTCCACCGCACCATACAGGAATGTCGTTTTCTTTACACAAATCATGAATCTTAATTGCTTCCATAATTCCTCCAACTCTTCCTAATTTTATATTGATTATCTTACAACTACCCAATTCTATTGCTTGTTTTGCATCTTCTACGTTGTGAATACTTTCATCTAGGCAAATTGGCGTTTTAATTTCTTTTTGTAATTTAGCATGATCAAAAATATCCGAATATGATAATGGTTGTTCTATCATCATTAAATTTAATTCATCTATTTTTTTAAATAAATCTACATGAGACAAATTAAATGCTGAATTAGCGTCAGCCATAATTGGAAGATTTGGAAATCTTTTTCTTACCTCTTTCAAAAAATCATAATCAAATCCTGGTTTTATTTTCATTTTGATTCTTTTATATCCTTGTTCTAAAAAAACTTCGATTTTTTCTAAAAGCAAATCAACACTATCTTGAATTCCTATGCTAACTCCAGATTCTATAGTTTTTTTAGAACCTCCAATTTGCTTGGATAATGATACTCCGTTAACTTTTGAAACAAAGTCCCAGATAGCTAACTCAATGCCGGCTTTCGCAAAATTATTTCCTCTTACTGCCTTGTAGAATTTATTGTTAAGTAGATCTTCCGGTTTTTCTATATTAGTTGCTACTACATGAGGTACTATGAATTTTGAAAGAATGTGCCAAGCTGTTTCTGTAGTTTCATTAATATAATAAGGAGTTTGGTTGCAGGTACTTTCTCCATAACCTATTATATCGTCATTTTTTACTATAACAAGGACATGTTCTATATGATCTTTTATTTCTGTACTAGTTCTAAAAGGCTCTTTCAGCGGTATTGATAAGTGTCTTAATTCTATTTCTTTAATTTTCATATTTTACTCCTATTTTTTTACTTTATATTTTGCTTTTTTAATAACAGCCTTTGCCAATATTTCTGTAGAATCAATGTAATTGTATTTAATCTTATTTCTATTGAAAATCAGGGGAAGTTCTGTACAGCCTAATACAAATAATGTATTTTTATTATTTAGTGATTTCAAAGTATTTTGAAGTTTCAAAATATCTATGGATTCTGAAGCTTTAAAATTATAAATTGATTCCATAAAAACTATTTTTTGCTCCTCCTTTGGATAAATTATATCTAAATCATATTTATCGAAGGCTTCCTTGTAAATATTGGACTTATAAGTACCTTCAGTTGCAAGCAAAACAGGTGCTTTATTTTTTGTATTATTCTTTATATAAATGGCTGTTTCTTCTATCATATTAACTAGAGGAATTTTTAAAGATTTCTGAATTTTATTATAGAAATAATGAGCTGTGTTGCAAGGCATTGCAATAAAATCCACACCGTAGTTTTCCAACTTAACAGCTGTTTCTATCAGTTCTTCTTCAGGACTATCAATGTTGTTTATAATATAATTACTTCTATCTTTTATAGATGTGTTATTATCTATTACCATGTGTATATGCTCTTGATCAGATTGGGCATCAGTATAATGAATAATTTTATTAACCAGATCAACTGTAGCTTCCGGTCCCATTCCTCCAATAATTCCAACTATTTTTTTCATTTTACACCTACTTTACAGTTCTATTCCAGTAATAACTTTCCTCTAAATCTACTTCTATGTAATTAACTCCCATTTCTTCTAAATGTTTAACACCTGAGCTTTGAGTGATAATTTTTCCTGGATTATTCATTAAATAACCATCAATCATAGATATTTTTCCATCAATTATAGTATGGGTCGCCTTATTTTTATCTATATCTATTATAGTTATATCAGCATCTTTCCCAACATCCAGGCTTCCTTTATTCTTCAAACCTAGTACTTTAGCAGGATTATAGCTTGTCTTTTTTACAAACTCTTTGAGATTCAATCCTCCAAATTTAACAAGGGGAAGACCGCTTTCAATTATAAAGTTTCTAGGTATAGATCCACCATCTGTGCTTATTGAATCAACTACAAATTCACCATTATCTCTTTTTTCTGTAGCACATAGAAAAATTGCTTTTGGAGAATTAACAGGAAAACACATGTATACATCAGAATTATTTTTCTCCCATAAATTATAAGCTTCTTCTCCCCAAATAAGCTTCATCTCTTCTCCTATTCTAATATAAACTGCTGCATTTTTATCCATTATAGATTGTCTGATACCTTCCTTATCTTCACTATATCCAAATCCTCTAAGACAATTTCTGGTTACTAAGCTTTCAGGTTTTCCTTGTTTATTGAATTTACCACTAGTTCCATTAATTTTTGCAAGATATGATTCCGAACTAATATTAGGAGATTTTTTAAGTAGATTTACTGCCTCTACTGCTTCATCTAATTCATTCATAATTAGTCCTCTACAGTAAGAATTTACATGAGCTATATGTCCTGGTAGTTCGCCTATCAATTCAACCGCTTCTCTCATACCATCTATGTTGCTACCAGTATCTGAGGTCCCTACATGAAATGCAAAATATGCCTTTTGTTTATAGGTTTCTTCAATAATCATTTTTGTAGTTTCAGGCGTAAAAGGATAATGTCCTCCTACAACTTTTATACCAAAAGCTCCTTGATTTAAAATTTCTTCGATTTTATTTTTAATTACTTCTCTGTTTTTTTCATCTTTCTTTAAATCTTTTCCAGGCACTAATCCCTGTAGTACTGCTACCTTTAGTCCATAGGCATATTTACCTATTTCTTCATTTGCTCTATAAACAGGTCCTTTCATATCTACAGCTGCTGTAACTCCAGCCTTTATCAACATTCTATACCCTGCTGCCTTAGAATCCTTTCTGATTATATGCACATGAGTATCTATAATTCCAGGAATAACAAGCTTGTTTGAAACATCAATTATTTGATCTCCTTTGGATTCTTCAATTTCATCACTAACTTCAGAAATTTTCCCGTCTTTTATTCCTATATCCTTCATATCTTCTATGTTTAAATCCCAATCTACAACAAATCCATTTTTAATTATTATATCATACACATTAATTCTCCTTATTTCAAAATACACTATGAGGTATTTCCCCATAGTGTATTTTTTATTTTATATTTATGATTATATCTCGAAGTAGTTTTATTCTTTCTTCTATAGAATTTATTTCTAAATATTCATTTACACCATGTGTTCCTGATCCAACAGGTCCTAATCCATCTATAGAAGGAGTTCCTTCTATTGCAGAAAAGTTTGCATCTGATCCTCCACCTGTTCCTACAAAACTTGTTTTTATATTATTTTTTTCTGCTAATTCTAATATTAATTTTTCTAATTTTTTCGTATCTTCGTTTGGATTCATTGGAGGTCTAAAACCTAAACGTTCCATTTTTGTCTCTATACCAGGTATGAATGGCTTCATTTTCATTTCATGCATTTTTTTATCTATTTTCTCTAAAACATCTTCTCCTTCAAATCTTATGTCTATGCTGCAGGTTGCATTATCGGGAATTACATTTGCTGCTGTACCACCTTTTATTATACCTACATTTAAAGATGTTCCATTTTCATAATCATTAAATTTTTCTAATTCAACTATCCAATGTCCCAACTCATTTACAGCATTTATACCATTTTCCGGTTCAATGCCTGAATGAACAGCTTTACCGATAAATTCTAAATTGTATCTTGCCAGTCCTTTTCTTTTGTTTACCAGTTCACCATTTTTTCTTGCAGGTTCGGTAACCAAGCAGATTTTACTTTTTTTAGCTAATTCTCTCATCCAGTCCTTAGAGTATATTGAACTAATTTCTTCATGACTATTTACTGCTATACATATTTTAGGCATATCTTTATCAGATATATTTTTTACTGCATAGTAAGTAGATAATAAACCAGATTTCATATCAATAACTCCAGGTCCATAAGCTTTATTTCCATCCATACTAAATGGTCTTTCTTTAACAGTTCCATCTTTAAAAACTGTATCAGAATGAGCTAAAATAAGAATGTCATACTTTTCTTCATCT
>JAABRS010000155.1 GCA_011390775.1 Clostridia bacterium
AGATCACTGCTTCAATACAATAAACCATACAACTACAAATATGTAAAAGAAGCACTTTTGTCAGAAGGTAGAAAGGACCTTATAGGCAATTCAAAAAAAGCATTAATTAATTAAAAATCACATCTTTTTAAATTGCAATAAATTGCATATTAAGATAATATTAAAGTAAGTAAAGAATTAGGAGAATTAAAATGGCAAGAAAAAAGAAAACATTAAAATTTTTAAATATATTGTTTATAATCCTGGGAGTATTATTAATTGCTTGGGGTGTAAATTTTTTTATAGGAAATAATAACGAAGCAGAAGCAAATGGTGAACCGGATTCTATTGACGAAAATACAGAGGAAGAAGAAAATTCTTTAGAAAATCCAGAAGAAGAAAAAGAAGAACCCGAGAAAGAAATCGAAGAAAAAAGAAAATCTATAAAATTATCAGCGGTAGGAGATATAATGTTTCATATGAGTCAAATAAATGGTGGATATGATGAAGCTACTGATACTTATGATTATACTCCTTTCTTTGAAGAAATCAAACCATTTATTGAAGATGCCGACATTGCTATTGGAAATTTCGAAGGAACTACTGCTGGCTTGGAAAACGGAAATGTATATAAAGCATGGCCTGTTTTCAACGTCCCGGATGAAACCCTGGATGCACTTAAATATGCAGGATTTGATGTGTTATCAACTATCAACAACCACAGTATTGATATGGGTAAAGAAGGAATAACAAGAACTATAGAGCAAATCAATAATAGAGATATGCTTCACGTTGGTACGAGAACTAGTCCAGATGAAAGTAGGGTATTAATTCTAGAAGAAAATGATATAAAAATTGCTCTAATTGCATATACTTATGGATGCAACGGTCTCGAACAGTACTTAACTGAGGACGAACTTGACTACATGGTAAACATTATAGATGAAAATAAGATAAAACAGGATATAGAGTACTCAAAAGATAATAACGCAGATATAATAATATCCTTTATGCACTGGGGAGGAGAGTATCAGAGAGATCCTTCAGCATCTCAAAGGAATTTAGCGGATATGATGCTAAATGAAGGTGTAGATATTATACTAGGAAGTCATCCTCATGTAATTCAAGATTCTAAAATTTTAGAAATTGATAACGAGAAAAAATTTGTTGCCTATTCCATGGGAAATTTCATATCAAACCAAAGATATGAGACTTTAGCTCACGAATATCCTAACATTAACACATACTTTACGGAAGATGGTGTAGTTATAAACATAGAAATAGAAAAGGATTTCGAAACAAATAAAACCTATTTAAAAGAAGTAGAATATATTCCAACTTGGGTAAATAGAGTTAAAGTAGATGGCAAATACGATTACGATATATTACCTATAGAATACTATTTAGAAAATAACGAAGTGTCAGAAGCGTTAAAAACTAGAATGGAAAATTCTTATAGAAGCACAATGGATAAAATGAACATAAATTTAAATTAATCTGGATGTGATACTATTGAATTATTTAAGAACAACACTATCAAACATTAGAATAGTAGACTTTATTGAAATAGCAATTGTTGCTTTTGCATATTACAAAGGATATATGCTAATAAGAGAAACAAGAGCAAAACAACTTCTAAAAGGAATTATAATGATAGTCATTATAACCAGACTTTCAAGCTATCTAAAATTCTATACTATAAGTTGGATCCTTACTAATACTCTTCAAGTAGGGTTAATTGCTATTGTAATAGTATTTCAGCCAGAATTGAGGAAAGCCTTGGAATATATAGGAAGAACAACCTTTTTTTCTTTTAATTTTTTAGAAAGTTCTGAAAAAACTGCTGAAAAAATAATTGAAGAAATAATTAAAGCGTGTGCTGCTCTGTCAAATCAAAGCATAGGAGCACTTATTGTATTTGAACTTAAAACCGGTCTTAATGAATACATAGAATCCGGTGTAAGGATAGATGGAGACATTTCAAATAGCTTACTAATAAATATTTTCATACCAAATACTCCCCTACATGACGGTGCTGTAATAATAAAAGATAATAAAATAAAAGCAGCAAGCTGTTTTCTCCCTTTGACAGATAATTCAAGATTAAGTCAAGACGTAGGTACTAGACATAGAGCTGCAATAGGAATTACAGAAAAATCAGATAGTATAGCAGTCGTAATTTCTGAGGAAAGAGGTTTTATATCTTATTCTTCTGATGGAAGGTTGTATCGAGATATAAATATAGAAGAACTGAGAGAATTACTTAAAGATATATATAAAACCGAAGAAAAAGGTGGATTAATCGAGAAATGGAGGCACAAAAATGATGAATAGTAAAGATAAAGCTATTATTATTGTAATTTGTTTTTTTGCTGCTTTAGTTTCATGGTTTTATGTGGTAACAGAGATGAATCCTGAGACAACAGAAATTATTTCTGATGTTAGTATAGAGATAAGAAATGAAACTGATTTAAGGGATAGCGGATTGGTTGTTGCAAATATAGATACTAACACAATTGATGTAAGAATTAGAGGTTTAAGAAATGAAGTAATTAATATTGAAAATACAGATATTAATGCATTCGTTGATGTTGTTGGATACAATGAAGGTAGTAACAAAGTTCCTGTAGAAATTAATGTTCCTGAAAATGTAGTATTAATTGATTATAATCCAAAACAAATTTTGTGTGAATTTGAAGCTGTTATTAATAAATCTGTTGATTTAGAGGTTGAAATTAATGGAAATGAAGCATCAGGTTACTTTGCATTACAACCAGAAAGCAGCGTAAACACAGTTATAGTTAGAGGCCCTAGAAGTGTTCTTAATTCAATAGAAAAAGCTTTTGTATACTTAGATATAACCGAAGCTTCAGAAACTATAAATAAGAGAATTCCAATTAATATTTATAACGATAAAGGAATTGAGCTTAATTTGGAAACAAATCCTTCTATTGCAGAAGTAACAGTACCTATTTATCCTATAAAAGAAGTAGAAATAGATATACCGATTTCTGGTGAAGTAATGGAAGGTTATGAGGTTAAAAATATTAACATAGAACCTAAAACGGTATTAATAGCCGGAAGAGAAGATATAATAAATGAAGTTGAAAAAGTTAGATGTGAAGCTATATCCGTAGAAGGAGCAGATGACAATATATATTTGCCAGCCAAATTTATAGAAGGTAATTATTATATTATTGAAAGTGTTAATCCAAGAATAGAAATAGAAATAGAGGAAATAGTGACAAAAGACTTAATTTACAACGTAGATGATATAGAAGTTATTAATATTCCTGAAGAACTCTCATTGGATACAATAGAAATACCTAATGAATTTATCCTGGTGACAGTTGAAGGATTCATCAGCGTTTTAAATCAAATATCAAAAGAAGATGTAAACTTGGAAGTTGATTTAACTCAAGGAATAGAGGGATCAAACACTGTTTCTATAGAATTAGTAACTGATATTGAAATTAGCAACTATGAAATGAATCCAGCAGAAGCAACAGTAAACTTAATAATAGATGAAAATCCAGATAATAACGAGGAAGAAGTAGAATCCGATCAAGAAGATATAGAAAGCCAATAAGTGTAGGTGTTGTAATGAAAAAAGAACTTGAAACCTTTTTAGCTTCGACAGAAGATGGAGTAATATCTATTGATAAGGACTGCAAAATTAAGCTAATCAATAAAAAAGCAGCAGAACTTATAGGTATAGATAGAAAAAAAGCAATAAATAAAAATATTTATGAAATTGTTAAAGATACAAGATTACCCCACGTTTTAAAAACAGGAAAACATGAACTTGATTGGCAGCAAAAACTTGGTGAATATCAAATTATAACCAGCAGAATGCCTTTAAAAGACAAATATGGAAATATAATTGGTGCCATAGCTGTTTTTAGAAATATTACTGATACTATTAACTTAGATAAACAATTAAGCAATTTAAATGAATATAAGAGTTTACTTCAAGCCGTATTTTCAGCTGTGCAAGACGCAATAAGTGTCGTTGATACTAAAGGATACCATATAATGGTTAACCCTGCATACACAAAGGTTACAGGAATATCAGCAGAAGAAATAAGAGGGAAGTATGCCAATTATGATTTAAAAGAAGGTGACAGTTTACATCTAAAAGTATTGAAGACAAAAAGACCTGTAAAAAACACAAAAATAGTAACTAAACCCAGTGGCAAAGTTGTAATTGCCCAAGCAGCACCTATTTTAGTTGACAACAAATTAAAAGGAAGTGTTGCAGTTTTACACGATATAACAGAAATAAGAAATTTGACGGAAGAGCTATCAGAAGCACAAAAAAGAATAAGAGAACTTTCAGCTAAGTATACTTTTACTGATATAGTTGGAAGATGTAGAAATATAGTAGAAGCAAAAGAACAATTAATTAAGGCAGCTAATGTTCCTGCCACAGTTTTATTAAAAGGCGAAAGTGGTACTGGAAAAGAACTTTTTGCACATGCGATTCATAACGAAGGAACAA
>JAABRS010000156.1 GCA_011390775.1 Clostridia bacterium
AAAAGCAAATTCATCTCCACCTATTCTACATAGGTAATCTGTTTTCCTCAATGCATTTTTCATAACTTCAGTACATAATTTGATGTATTCATCTCCTTCAAAATGACCTTTTATATCATTGATTTCTTTTAATCCATCTAAATCTGCCATCAGTATTGTAATTGGATAAAAGTTATTTTCATTAAAAGCTTTAAAAAGATGCTCTAAATAATGTCGGTTATATAATTTTGTCAGTGGATCGTGAAAACTTAATTCTTTCAGTTTTTCTTCTCTTTTGTGTAATGTTACTCTCATTTTTTCCATGGTTTCAGCTAGAAATCCTATCTCCGACTTTGTATCAACTTTTATACTTTCATCAAGAGTTCCAGCTATAAATCTTCTTGTTTTACTTTCTAAGTAACTAAGAGGTTTAAGGAGATAATTAACAACTGTCCACAACAGCAATATACCAAGCATTGCAATTATTAGTGAATATACAAAGCTATCAAAAGTATATCCGTTACGCAACTGGATTAGTTCGTTATTATTAAAAACTCTTTTCAGATAATAAGAATAGCCTCCTTCAAAATCTTTAATTGGTATCATCTGTATTATATATGGAGAATCATAAGTCTCAATTATTTCGCCTTTTTGTAAAACTTCTAAATCCTTAGTACTTAAATTAATAGGATAAATATCTTCATTTATCGTTCCATTCATTAATAAATTATCTTTTTCTTTTATTGAAAAAAGATACCATTCTCCTCCACTTACATTGTTAAATATATCTAAAATTCTATCTCCTAATTCCATACCCAATTCAATACTACCTATATATTCGTTATTGTAAAATATTGGGTGTATATATCTTAAAGAGAGTCCGTGAATTCCTTCTTCCAGTCCTTTTATTGGTTGATGATTAGGATCTTGATTTATAGTTCTTATAGTTTTTCTAAATTCTAAATTATCCCCATGTTGGTTGGGTTCGTGTACTCTTAAAAAACTTTTACTATCAGGCAGGTGGAAATGAAATTGGGTAACTCCTACTTCTTCTAGTCTGTTAAAAGGATTTTCAACTAAATCATATAATTCCTCTCTGTCTCTTTCAGCTAAAGATTCAATTATTGAAGGATTAGCTAGAATTTGGGTAACTCCTACTTCTAATATTTGGTAGCTAACCTTAAATCTCCTTTGAATTGTATCAACTGCTATTTGATTTAAGTTATCTTCCTGCATTTTTATCATATCTTCCTGGTCTTTATGAAACTTATATAAGAGTAATCCTATTAGGATTATCATAATTACAAAAGTTACCACAACTATTTTAAATTTTAAAGAATGTTTGAATGAAATCGTTTTCAGCATAAGCTCTCCTTAAAACTTTTATTCTATATAATTGAAAGATAATTTATTTTACACTATATATTGTTAAAAGTCTAACGATATATAATGTAATTTACTTATCCTTTATAAGTATTATTTATAGCATCATAAAGTTTTAATACTATTATCAAAAAATAATCAAATGTATTATTCCTTTAACAATAATTCCTATAAAGGCGGCTTTTACAGCCGGTTTAGTTACAGAAGATACTCTGCTTCCTGCAGAAACCAATAATGCTAATCCAACAGGATCAAAAGGGTTTATAGTAAATCCAGCTATTCTGTTTAATTCTAAGGCAGTCATTCTACCTTCTTCTATTAAGTCCATTACTACAGCCATCATAGAAGTTCCACCTGCTATATACTTTGTAGCAATAGGCAGCACAGCAACTCCTGGTACACCAATTTTAGTTAGTAAAGGTGATAATAAAATCTCTAAATAATAAATTAGATTAATTTCTTTTAAAATATTAACCATTAAAATTGCTAATATTAAAGGTACTAATGCTTTTACAGCAATTTTAAATCCCTCTTCTCCACCTTGAAATAGAAGTGGAATGAATTTTTTATTTTCTTTTTTTACTTCTTTTTTCTCAAATTTTTCTTTTTTTAAATTTTTATCTGTTTTATCTTCTCCGTGAAATCTATATGCAAGATATGATGCTAAAAGACCTCCAATAATTGAAGTTAGTATAATTAAGGGCACATTTAAACCTACCACAGCTAGGGGCATTATAGCATTTCCCTGAGATATTGTTAATACAGCTGCTAAAGTAGCGGCTATCTGTCTGTTGGATATGGATTTATCATTTTCCATAAGTTTAAAAGTTGCTACCGGGGCGGCAAAGCTTATAAATTGAATCTGTATTAAAGCAAATACACCGAGTCCAGGTAAACCAAAAAAAGCCAGTAAAGGAGATATCTTGTACGCAACGAAACCTAGTACACCTTTATCTTCCAAGACTCTCATTAGAGCCATCATTACAACTAATACCGGCATTAATATATAGAGAGCTAAATTAACTGCTGTTTCTCCTGAGTTCATTATTATTTCAATTATTGTTTGCATTTAAATCATTCCTATTAATTAAAGTTTGTTTGATTTTCACATTTGAATTATTATTATATATTATTCTGTTCAAAAAGTCTTTTAAATGACAAGATTCAGTGTTAAAATTTACATAACAAATTTTTATTAAAGAATTTAAAGTTCTTTAATAGAAACAAATAATATGAAATATAGCTATTTTAAAGCTATAAATAAATTAAATTAGGAGTGGTTTTATGAGTATTAAAAAACCAATATTTTTATTCTTGGTGATTTTTTTGCTTTTATTGAATTCATTTAATGTATTTGCTAGTGAAGAAATCAATTTTTCAGACATACCAGAGGATAGCCAGTTGAATTCGATAGTTGATGAACTTAGTTCCAAGGGTATTATAAGAGGAATTTCTAATGATTTTTTTGGGTACGGAAAAGATATAAGTAGAGCAGAGTTTATTACATTTTTATCCCGCCTTTATGATTGGGATGTAATCGATACAAAAGACAGTACTTTTCTTGATACTGAGTACGGACAATGGTTTCACCCTTATATAGAAACTGCTGTACTCAATCATGCTTTTAGTTATATGGACAAAGGTACCAACTTTAGACCTAATGACTCTTTAACTCGAGAAGAAGCAGCTGTGATGATTATCAATACTTTAGGGTATGGAAAACTTGCTAAGTCGAAAAATAATGAGAAAAGTCTTTTTACAGATGTAATGGTAAACTCCGGTTATATTGAATTAATAAGAGGTTTCGGTATAATGGAAGGAATAGAAAAAAATAAATTCGCACCAGACAAAGTATTAACTAGAGAAGAAGCTGTATCTATACTTTTTACTTTATATAACAAAATGAACAGCGAAATTGAAGATGTAAATGCTTTTTACGCAGTGAGAAGCTATAATCAAAGGGAAGTAATGTCGGAATTTGACAGAATAAGCTTCGGATGGGCTTCTTTAGAATATGAAATAGAAGAAGACGAAATTTTTCTAATATTAGACTTGCCTGTTGGCTATGAAGAACCATTAACAATGGCGGAATCCAATAATACTAATAATTATCTCAGCATTTACGCTTATAACAAGATGATATCCGATGATAGTGATGAAAGATTATTAGAATTGCTTTTAAATGAAGAGGATTTATATTATTCTTTGATTGATGAAATAATGATTGCACTTGATTCACACAAAGAATTTGATGGTATTGTTATAAATTTTGAAGGCATGGTATCGGAAGATTTCAAACCTTTATTTAATAATTTTATTTCAGAGTTGGATAATAAACTAGAATCAAAGGATAAGGATCTTATGGTGGCTGTACCACCAGATCTTTATTATAAAGGATATGATTACAGAATCCTATCAAATTCTGCAGATAAATTAATTCTAATGGCTCACGACTATAATACCAAAATACTAACTGAAGAAGAGCAGAGTAAGGGATATACATATACACCACTAACTCCAATAGACAAAGTATATGATACTCTTGTATCAGTTTTTGATGAAGAAACCGGTGTTGAAGACAGATCAAAAGTAGCTCTTCAACTCTCCTTTTCTATAGCCCAATGGGGAGTAGATAAAGAAGGTAATGTTGTAAATAAGTATCCCTATACACCGACCTACGAAATGTTATACGAAAGAATAATTCAAAAAAATATAGATATATATTATGACTTAGATAGCCAAAATCCTTACTTTAAATATTATAATAAAAGTGATGAATTAGACTATATAATCTGGTATGAAGACTCTAGAAGTATATCTTCTAAGATCGAATTAGCCAAGATGTTCGACATAGATAGCTTATCATTTTGGCGACTTGGTAATTTTCCTAATTACAGTGATGAAGCCGGTAGGAAAGTACATCTTAATATCTTGAATTCATATTAAATCAGCATGGATCTACTTCTTTAATCTAGACAAAAACACTGAATCTCCTTAAAAAAGAGATTCAGTGTTTTATTATTTAATCTTATCTTCTATGTTTCTTTTTCAATTTGGCTTTATAATCAAGAACATCTTTAATTACTTGAGCAATATTATCTACTT
>JAABRS010000157.1 GCA_011390775.1 Clostridia bacterium
CCCATTATCAATGGAGAATACTTCTGCTTATCCTACTTTTGATGATAATAAAAAAATAGAAGATAAAAAAGCAAAAGGCTATATACCAGATCAAAAGGGTGGATTTACACCAGGCGAGTGGTCTTATGTTTCTCATCTGCCAGCAGGCGCTATTAATGGAACCTTGGAAGATTTTTCTAAATTTGCCATTGCACTTACCTCTGAGGATGGTGAAGAATTAACGTTGTTTGAAAATAAAAACACTATAAACACTATGTTTTCCCCTAGCTATGATTTAGATGGTGAAATGGTTGGAACAGCTCATGGTTTCTTTCAATATACTACAGAAAAACCTTCTTTTGGACACGGTGGAAATACGGCTGCTTTTTCAAGTCAATTTGCTGTAGTGCCGGAAGAAAGATTTGGAATTGTAATTCTTACAAATGCTTATTTAGAAATGAATATACTCTTTGGATTACAAGACCTAATACTGGGAAATCAAATTGATGAGGTGACTGTACCTGACTTAGAACTGCCTGCATCAACAGAAGTTGAAGGTAAATATGTACCTATGGAAAGACAGGAAGGTAATTTTGTTGATTTTGCAAAGTATATAAGCTTATACGAAATTAAATCTACAGGTCAAAATGAAATTACAATGAATATAGGACCATATAAGGGTACTTACCTGCAGACTGAGCCGTATCGCTACGAAATAATCGAAGATAAAATACCGCTTTTTAGAAATGCTTATCCAGTATTAAGATTTAAAATTGAAGATGATAAAGTAAAGCATATTATAGTAGGTAATGGTATGGATTTATCTGCACTTCCATCAGGAAGAACAGTATCATTTTTAACTGGGAGTATCATAGTATTAATAGTAAATATATTATTTTTTACTATACTTCCAATAATATTACTTATTAGTTTAATTAAGGGAAGAAAGAAAAAACTAGATCCTTGTAGCAAAAAATATAAATTTTATTATAATTTACTAGTATTGCTTGGTACAGTTACTATCATTAACAATTTGATTCCACCAGCAAAAATTATGATTAGCACTTTTCACACATTCTCAGCAATGAAACCGAATATTTTATTAAATTACCCTTTGTTTTTAGGGACGGTTGCTACTTCAGTTCTATCTACTAAGTATTTAAATAAAGTATCAGTTTCAAAGAAAACAAAGTTATTACACTTTACGACTATTACTTTGTTAATCCTATTATTCACATTATTATTTCACTGGAACTTTTTTGCTGTTACTGGATAATAACTTATATTAACTAAAATCTCAGGTCCTAGTATCAATTAAAGGATCTGAGATTTTTTGTAGGAGTAACTTTCATTTTAGAACGGTTAATGTTCAAATTTACAAGTAAAAAAATGTAGTACTTTATTTAAAGTTTTTAAAAAAATAGGAATAAAAATAAAGTTAATATTTGGACAAACCGAGGCCGTTTTTATATAATAAAAAAAAGCTGATGGTTTTATAAATTAAAAAGCGAGTAAAATATGGAAAGTAATTATGTGAAAAATTTAAGTAATGTTTCTAAAAAAGATACCCTTGAAATTGGTGGAAAAGCAGGTAATTTAGGTGAAATGATTAATTCTAAATTACCTGTGCCAAAAGGATATGTTTTAGTAGCTGATGCATATAGAATATTTGTTTCGTATAATAAGATAGATAAAAAAATTGAAAAACTATTAATTGATGTAGAAGAAAATAATGAAATTATTGAAAAAACAAGTGATAGTATTAAAGCTCTTTTTAACCAAGGAGAAATACCCGAAGACTTAATTACTGAAATAGACAAGTTATATGACAATTTTGAAAATACTAAATTAGCAGTAAGATCTTCAGCTACATTAGAAGATTCAATTGAAACTTCATTTGCAGGTCAATACGACAGTTTTCTAAATATTAAGGATAAAGAACAGTTGTATAATTGTATAAAAAGATGCTGGTCTTCTCTTTGGAATATAGAAGGATTATCATATAGGCTAAAGAATAATATCAGTAACGATAATTTAGATATTGGTGTCATAATACAAGAATTTATACCAGGAGAAAAATCAGGAGTTGTTTTTACTTCAAATCCAATTAATAATAGAAGAGATCAAATGCTCATAAATTCATCATGGGGTTTGGGTGAAGCTATAGTAAGTGGAAAGGTTACGCCGGACCTATGGGTTATTGAGAAAAAGAATTATAATATTTTAGAAGAAGAAATTGCATCAAAAGAATTTATGACAGCACAAAAAGAAAATGGAGTTGAATTAAAAAGTGTAGCTACAGAGAATACTAAGGAACCTTCTCTATTAAAAAGTGAATTGATTAGACTCCTAGAATTTTGTCGTAAAATAGAAGAATATTTTGGATATCCACAAGATATAGAGTGGATAAATTATAAAAATAATTTTTATTTTGTTCAATCCAGACCAATAACTACTTTATTTCCCAAATTAGAATCTGATAATAATGATAAAGAAATTAAAATTTATGTAAATTTTTTGTTGCTTGACAAAGTAATACATGAACCACTTACACCTATTGGAGTAGATATTTGGAAGACATTTTTAACAAAAATCATTCCTTTTGATGTAAAGAGTGCAGCTGGTAGATTGTTTGTTGATGTAACAGAAATATCAAGACTTGAAAGATGGTGGAATAGGCTGAGAAATAATCCGTATGACATGGATCCTATTACTACTAAAACTATTTTAGAAGTATTAGAAAGAGAAAGAAATTTAATAAGAAAACAAAGAAAGCCTTTTGTTACACTAATACCAACTTTGATGAAGTTTTTAAATCCATCTTTTTTAAAATTTATATTTAGTTCAATTCCAAAGGCAGCATACGGCAAGTTTTTATCACCAGAAAAGTTAGTTGATAAAGTTCATAATTATGGCGAAAAACAAATCAGTTTACTTGAGCAAAAATCAAGAAAATTACAAACTTTAGAAGAAAGAATCAAATTTATTGAAAAAGAATCTGTAGTAGTGTATTATTATTTGCCTTTAAAGATACTTTATCATGTGATAGACTCTATTACTTATTTAGATAAAGCCAAAAAAATTATAAATGAAAATTTTGAAACTGAATTTGATTTACACAAGATAGAAAAATCACTTCCAAATAATGTAACAACAGAAATGGGTATTAGACTTTTAAAAATAGCAAAAATACTTGATGAATCTAATGAAAAACCAACAAGAAATAATCCTGAGATAAAAAATTTTCTTAAGGAATATGGACACAGAGCATACTTAGAAATTGATCCTGGAATTCCGAGATGGAGTGAAGAGCCTGAATATATAATTAACTTAATTAAGTCTTATATTAAAGATAAAAGTTATAATGAAAAAATAGATAAATTTTATAACAATAAAAAAGAAGCAGAAGAAATAATAGAAGATATTTGTTTTTCCTTTAATGAGAAGGGACTTTATAAAGAATCTAAAAAACTTCAAAAAATATTAAATAAATATCGTAAATTATTTGGTATTAGGGAGTTTCCTAAATTTATGATGGTAAAAGGTGTTAAAATTTTTAGAGAAGTTTTATTAGATATTGGAAAAGAATTAAAAGATAATGGTAGATTAGATAATAAAGAAGATGTTTTTTTTATTGATATAGCTGATATAAGATCAGAAAAAAAACTTAATAAAGTAGCATTAGATAATAGAAAAAGATACAATGAAGAATTAAAAAGAAAATCCGTACCTAGAGTGGTAACAAGTACAGGAGAAACATTTTTTCACTCAAAAAATATAAAAAATAGTAGTGGAAACTTAGGAATTCCTATATCAGCAGGAGTTTATGAAGGACAGGTTAGAATTCTTGAAAGTCCTAAAGAAAGTTATAAATTAAAAAATGGTGATATATTAGTAGCAAAATCAACTAATCCTACCTGGACACCATTATTTTTAGAAATTGGTGGGTTAATTACTGAAATGGGTGGTCCTATGTCTCACGGATCAGTTGTTGCAAGAGAATACGGAATACCAGCAGTTTCGGGGATAAGTGACGCAACAACTAAATATAAAGATGGTCAATTAATTCGCATTAACGGAGAAACAGGAGAAGTAGAACTAATAAATGTGTAGGTTAATGTATTTAATCTATTTTCTTTTTATATTTTGTTTTGTTTTAAATACTCATTATATTTTCGGCAATTGGAAACTTAAGAATAGATTGATTATTAAATAAGTATGTAATAATATAATTATACATTTGATAAATGTTAATTAAAATAATAAAAGATATTTGATACACTAAAAAACTAGATTTAGGGAGGGAAATTATGAAGAAAATTGTTTTAGGAGATACTAATATTGAGGTAACAGAATTGTGTTTTGGTGCATTGCCTTTTGGGCCGCTACAAAAAAATCTTGTCCCTGAAGAATCTGCAGAAATTTTGTCATATGCTTTAGACTTGGGAGTTAATTTCATTGATACAGCACAAATGTAT
>JAABRS010000158.1 GCA_011390775.1 Clostridia bacterium
GAAAATCAGATTGATAAAGAATACACCATTTCGGTGAGATTTATTAAAGCAGTAGTAGATGATAAAGAAACTCGACGGAAAATTGAAAGCTACAAAGGCAGTGATCTTGCTGAAAGTAGAGGTTGGTCAGATATGTATTTAATGGATCATTTTCTTATTATTAAGGCAAGCTATTATGTAGAATATGATCACGAAAAAACTTTTATGAATGATGGTAACCTTGAACAATATTTTTACTTAACTAGAGATACAGACACTAAGTTATGGTCAATTATTGACAACAGCAGCTCATATAGGACCCAGATAAATACAGGAAATGTTTATAAAAATGAAGAATATGGTTTTACGTTGAGAATACCAGATAACTGAGAAGGTAAGTATGCAATAGAAGAAAGAGATACTTACAAGAGTTTTACAGACAAATACAATCAGTATTTATATAAAATAGTTACGCTGTTAATCAGAGAACCAAAATTGATTAGTTGTGTTTAATAAAAGCAGAAATACTTCAGTCTATTGCAACAAGTCCAGGATCAGCAGAAATCAAAAAAGATGGAGAAGATATAACTGGTGAATTTCTTGATGAATACGGAACATCAATAGTAAATGATGATTATGAAGCAGAAGATGCAGTAACAGAAAATATAAAATAAATGGAAGTGAAGGATTTTCAATAAACAAAAATATTTATCAACCATGGAGGCAAGTATGAAAAATTTAACCTTAACAATATTAATTGTGACAGCTATATTAATAATTTTAACTGGATGTAACCAAGAAGTTGTAACTGAAGGAGATAATTTGTTTTCAGAAGGACTTGTTGCAGTATCAGATTTAGGGGAAATCAACTATATGAATCCAGAAGGAGAAGTAGTAATAAAAACCGACTATGCAAATGCTTTTAATTTCACAGAAGGACTTGCTCTAGTTCAAAAAAATGATAAGTGGGGATTTATAGACACAGAAGGCAAGGTAGTAATTGAACCAAAATACGAAAATGCAAAAAGCTTCTCAGAAAATCTAGCAGCAATAGAAATAGATGAAAAATGGGGTTTTATAGATAAAGACGGCAAAATAGTAATTGAACCAAAATTTGACTCAACCTTTAGCTTTAAAGATAATATTACAGCTATACAAATAGAAGATAAATGGGGATATATAAACTCAGACGGGGAAAAATTTATAGATGAAAAATACAATAGAGCATTAATTTTTTCAGAAGGACTTGCTCTAGTTCAAAAAAATGATAAATGGGGATATATAGACAAAGAAGGCAAGGAAGTAATAGAGCCTAAATATAAAAAAGCTAAAAGTTTCTCAGAAGAATTAGCTGCGGTAGAAGTAGACGGTAAATGGGGATTTATAGATAAAGACGGTAATGAAATAATAAATCCGAATTACAATAATGCAGGAAGTTTTTCAGAAGCTTTAGCAGCAGTAGAGATAGATGGAAAGTGGGGATATATAAATAAAAATGGAGATATTGAAATAGAAAGTAAATACAGTGATGCCAATATATTTTCGGAAGGACTGGCTGCAGTATCAAATGAAAAAGATAAAGTAGGATATATAAATAAGCAGGGAGAAATAGTCATAGACTATAAATTTGATAAAGGACTTTTACTTACTAGTTCTATTGGGAACTTATATTTTAAAGAAGATGGATATGATGTAATAATAAAAGACAAACAATTTGGTGTTATAAATAAAAAAGGTGAATATATATTGGAGCCTAAGTATGATTTAATAAGGAAAGAATAAAGAATGTTATCACAACAACAAATATTAAGATAACTTAACAACAAACTCCTTCAAAATCAAAAAAATGTTTTTTTCATGATACAATTAATTAGCAAATAAAAAATAACTAATAAAAGTGTAACAATTTATTATCCTGATTGATTATATATAGTGAAGGGTAAAAAGGAGTGTAAAAATCTATTTAAAAAAGAATGTGGGGGTGAATAATTTATGTCAGGATTAACATCAATAGTAACTTTATTTTTGATACCAATATTTATTGCTATTCCAGGATTAATATTGTATTTTATTATTAAAATATCTGTAAAAAAAGCAATAAAAGAATTAAAAGATGAAAATATATTATAATTAAAGAGACGAGTAGTTTATGTTAGATGTGATTAAATTATTTATAAATCTTACATTATCAGTTTGTCTTATTGTTAATTAAGTAAAACTTAAATATGAAAATCAGAAGTAAATGTCTTTATTGTGATATAAAATAATAAATAAATTAGTGAAAGCCAGTAGATGAATAATTCATTTTTTTAAAGGAGGAATTCTATGTTCAGTTATATATACTTTATATTACAAATGATAGAGCCGATAATTTGGATAAAGTTATTTCTTTTCATAGGGATATTATTATTATTATCTTTTATTTTTAGTTTTTTAATGAGAAATTTTTTAAATGTAGAGAAAAGGAAAGCTTTCTCATACAATCACGTGAATGAAAAACATAAAAGGATAGACCGGATAATTCGTACTAGTTTTATAATTATTCTTTTAATAACACAAATCTTTATAATAGCAAGAGTTATAAAAGAACCCACTTGGTATCTTAAAACACCCTCTTTAATTATTATTTTTAGTGTAGCTTCGGGAATAGTTAGAGCTTTTATGGAATGGAAATATGCAGAAAACAGAAAAGAATATATTTTTACCATTAGTGAGTTAAGCTTTACTTTAATACTGGTGTTGATATTGCTTTCCACTAATTTTTTTAATTTCTTTAATTATTAAATATAATTAGTACAAATTTTTTCATAAAATGAGCCTTAAATATTAGTAACATTAATAAAAATGTAACAAATTAACGGCCTAACTTGTTATATCTAGTAAAGGGTTTAAAAAGGAGTGTAACAAAATGAAAAATCTATTTAGCAAGAAAAACATAATAATTCTAATAATTTTACTTTTAATATGATGAGATTACTTTATAATAGGTTTGAAAATGAATTTATCACAGCCGAAGGATTAAAAACAGAGGTTGAAAAAGTATTTGGAATTACAAATGTTGATTTTACGAGATATTACCGCTATGATCCAGAAACAGATTCTATGTCCTTTGGTGCAAGTGGTGGCATGTGGATGTTTACTGATTTGATTTCAGAAGAATTTGAAGAAGTGACAGGTACATATATCATAACAATAGATTTTTATGCAGATGGGGCATATATGCTTAAAGCTAAGACTATGAAATACAAAGTTGTTAAAACAAAAGAAGATGAATATAGAATGATATCTTCTGAATGCCTATATGATTCAGGTTATATTCCATATCGTGATGGTATTTAGATTAGTGATATAAAAGGAGATGACACATATGAATAAAAAAATAAAAGCTTTTTTATCAGTTTTATTAATGTCTCTATCATTCTATATGATGATAGAAACTCCATATATTCGTGCTATGGGTGATTATGTTTTAGAATTTATAGGGTTGAAATCGTGGACAGGCAATAATACAGGAACACATCTAACAATATTTTATTTCACGCTATTACTTATAATAGGAGTTATATTAGTAAAAAAATATGTTATAAGAGATTTAAAAATAAAAAAGAAAATAGTGATAATAGCTTTTATAGGACTTAATCTTATATTTATATTAAGCACAGGATTAATTGCAAGAAGTATAAAATCAAACTCTGAGGGTTTACTATCAATAGGAATTGATCAGAAATACGATAACTATATGGAGTATGAGTTCAATGAGGGTAGATATGTCAAATTTATAGCAGACATTAAACTTACTAACTATAGCAAAGAAGACAAAGAATTTTATTTAATGATTAATAATAATTATGGTAAAAGCCCTATTGGTGTATATAATTCAGATGGAAGTAAAGCTATTTTTAAATTAAAAGGAAAAGAAACGAAGATGTTATATATAAACTTAGACGACTATCTTATAAAGGATGAAAATCTAAATGAAACTGGTTATAGAAATATTGCTGGAAGTGGATACATTACTGGCATTATTGT
This sequence comes from Clostridia bacterium, assembly GCA_011390775.1. Taxonomy (GTDB): domain Bacteria; phylum Bacillota; class Clostridia; order Tissierellales; family Dethiosulfatibacteraceae; genus UBA8670. Next base: position 4,009 of record JAABRS010000158.1, read on the forward strand.
TTTTGATAATAAAGGTGATAAAGTTAAGATTGATAACAATAATTTTTTTGGGATTAGTTTAAACAAGTAGAGTTTTTCAATAAATTGATATAACAACTGGAGATGTAATTACACCAAAAGAAGTTATATTACCTTATAAAGTGATTTTTGATGATAAAGATATTAAAGTACTTGCATATAATATAGAAAGTGTATTAGCAGAAAAAGTTGAAACTATAATTAGAAGAGGACTATATAGTACAAGGCCAAGAGATTTTTATGATATTTATATTCTATCTAAAATAAAGAAATATAATATAAATATTTTCTCTGAAGCTTTAATAAAAACTTCAGAACATAGAAAAACAGAGTATATTTTTAATGACCTAAAAAAAAGAGTTGGAAATATAGAAAGAAGTATTGAATTAGAAAAAAGATGGATTAAATACACGAAAGATTATCCTTATGCT
>JAABRS010000159.1 GCA_011390775.1 Clostridia bacterium
ATTAATCATTGAAATAAGATCTGGCAGTATAAGTAGAAATGCCGGTAAGAAGGTATTTGATAAAATGTGTACTACTGATAAAATGCCGAAAAAAGTAATTGAAGAGCTGGGGCTAAAGCAGATAAGCAGTGAAGATGAACTCGAAAAAATTGTTGGAGGCATATTAGATAAAAATATAGAAGCAGTAGAAGATTTAAAAAATGGAAAAGATAAAGCCTTCGGATTTCTTATGGGTCAGACTATGAAAGCAACTAAAGGAAAAGCTAATCCTGGAGTTGTGAAGAAACTTTTAGAAGAAAAAATAAAGAAGATGTAGTTATTATTCTACATCTTCCTCTATAAACTGATGGGTATTTACGTAGGTGTTTAGTACGCTGATAGACCAGTGCAAGTGAGGTCCTGTGGAAAATCCTGTGGAGCCAATCTCTCCTACGAAATCACCCTTATCTACAAAATCACCATTCCCCACGTCCATAGAACTGAGATGATAGTAGCTGGTATAAAGACCTAAACCGTGATCTATGATTATGGTATTTCCTGTCAAAATCATATCTTTTGATAAAACAATATTACCGCTGTTGCAGGCATATATAGGAGTTCCTTCCGGAGCTGCTAAATCCAGTCCCGAATGTCTTGAGGAAGTAATCTCATCATTTACGTATCTGATTTCTCCGTAATCCGTAGTAAGAATGTAATCTTCTTTTACAGGAATTTCAAATTTTCCTTCCCAAAGTTTTACCGAAGATATATTACTTCTGGCTTTCTGCACGTATTCTCCAAACTCTTCATAGGCTTCGTCATTTCTGGTACTGTCGGATATTTCCTGGGAAATATAAAGATACTGTGTAGGAAAATCCTTAGAAACTACATTGAATTCTTTTTCTATAGTTACATTGTTATCGGAATTATTATTTATTTTCAAGTTTATGCTGTAGATACCTTGTTGAGCCCAAATATCCATTGGTAAAATAAAAGTTTGTCGATTTCCTGAAATACCTTTAGATATACTTCCCACTGGGGCATTGGTTTCTAGTTCTATACTTTCATCTTCTTCCACATTATCTACATATACAAAAAGTACATTTCCCGGAGGGATGTTTTCATAGTTTAAACTTACTATTGGTTCCAAGTCGAATTCTAAAATTGCAGTACTTGTAACACTTCCGTGATAATCTCTATCCTCTTTTTCTTCCCAAATAGCCTCTACCTCCACCTTGTAATCGCCCTCTTCAGATATATTATCTACAGCTTCTTCAAAGGTATCTCCAGAAGAAATAAGAGTATCCTCATTATAAATATTGTAGTTAATTTCATCAAAAGCTAAGTCGCTTAATAAAGATAGTTCATCATTTTTCGTCAGAACTGGTTCTTGGAAGTTTTGTGAAAAATCGGATTTATTTTTTATATATTTTCCAAAGTAATCTTTGTAGTTCCAATTAATGTTATAGTCCAAAGCTCTATACTGATTATTTAGATAAAAATTCACCTGTGGTTCTTGAGAGTTTGGATTGTCGAAAATATATTGTGGATTAAAATCCAAATCACTCAGATTAAAACCATCGAAATCGTTAGCTATTATTATATTTAACAGCAACGCTCCTAATATTAATATTATAATTATTAAAGCTTTTTTCATTTAATCACCTAAATTTCTTTATGTTATTCTTAATTTATTATATTATATAACTATAATAGAAGAAATCAAAGAAAAATAATTGGAGGAGATTAGATGATAAAGGTTAATAAAGAAATATGTATAGGTTGTGAAAATTGTGTAAGTGACTGTTTGGTGGATAATATAATGATGAAAGACGGTAAAGCGCAAATGGTAAAAGAAAAATGTATTTACTGTGGTCACTGTATAGCACTATGCCCGGTAGATGCTATTGAAATAGATCATTATAAAATTGATGAGATTGAAAAATATGATCCAGAAAAATTTGATATAAAAGAAGAAAACTTCCTTAACTTTATGAAATTTAGAAGAAGCATAAGAACATATAAGGATGAAGAGGTAGAAAAAGAAAAAATAGAAAAAATAATCGAAGCCGGAAGATATTCACCTACAGGGGGTAATAGACAGCATATTTCCTACACGGTAGTTAAAGACAAGCTTCCTAAATTAAGAGAAATGGCAATTAATAAATTATATGAAATAAGTAAGGAAATAAAAAGCGGAAATGACCAGGGATACGACTACAACAAATCCACTTTAGATAGATATTATAAAGCATGGGAAAAGATGTACGAAGAATTTCAAGAGGGAGAAGATAGACTTTTCTTTCACGGAGACACTCTTATAATAGCTAAAGGCGATACAAGATTAAAGCCTAAGCCTCAAATGGAGCTGGGAATAGCTTTATCTAGAATGGAACTGATGGCTTATACTATGGGTCTAGGAACTTGCTATATAGGATATTTTATGACAGCATTTGCTAAAAGCAAGGAAATTAGAGATTTCTTAGAAATCAAAGATTACGAAGAAATAGTAAGTCCATTGATAGTAGGATATCCAGATGTAAAATATATAAAGACAGCTCCGAGAAATAAGATTAAAGTCGATTGGCTTTAACTATAAAAGAAGGCTTAATATATTTCAATAACAGAAAATATGATATAATCAATATATTAAATTGGTAGGTGATATATAGTATGAAAAAAATTCTATTTTTAATTTTAATTACATCATTAGTATTTTCTCTAGTTGGATGTGGAGATAATAACGAAGATATACCAGAAGAAGAAAATCCTGAAGAAGAAGTAGAAGAACCGGAAGAAAGTCCAGGTGAAGAAGGAGATGAACCATCTGAAGAAGGGGAGGAACCTGAAGAATCACAAGAGTCTGAAGAAAATGGAGAGGTTGACTTAGATGAATACTACGATATGGGTAAAACCTTATATGATTTAGGGCTTTTTAGTGGAGTAAGTGCAAATGAATACTCACCAAATTTAGAAGGAAGTATGAATCGTCAAGAAGCTATGAAAATGATAGTTTCAGCACTAGGCTGGGAACCTGCTGATGAAGAAGATAATCCTTTTGTAGATGTAGCCGACTGGGCGAAGCCTTTTGTTGCAAGAGCTTATATGGAAGGAATAGCATTAGGTACTGTGCCGGAGCAGAGTATTTTTGGAGCAGAAGATTCTGTAACTAAAATACAGTTATTGACCTTTTATCTTAGAGCACTTGGATATGAATCAACTTATGCTTACGATAATGCAGAAAGACTTGGTGAAATAACCGGGATATCAAAACATCTTTCCGGACAGAAAGAAAACTTAAAAAGATACGATCTTGTAGCAGTTACCTATGATACTTTACTTGCAAGCAAGGAGGATAAAGCTCTTACTATAATCGAAGAACTTGCTATAGCTGGGATTGTAGAAGAAGATAAGGCGAAGGAATTTGGTTTGATTGAAGAATACAAATACGAAGAACAGAGAAAACAGGGACCTTTTGAAGGAACAGATGAAAATTTCCAGGATTATTTAGATGAAGAAGGAAAACTCTTAGTATTATTCTTTATAAATAACGAAGCAAATCAGGAAATGAAGGATGCTTTTTATAATGCAGCGGTAATGCTGGCTGATTCCACAAAGGTTGTATGGGTTAATGGGGATGAAAATCAGAATTTGGTGGATGAGTTCAGTATAGGGACATATCCAACGGTTAAGTTATTTGATGAAGATAACAATACGAGCACTCTACCTCCAATACCGGATGCAGATACTATAGTAAATTGGGTTAACAACAATTAGATATTACTAAATAAAAAATAGGAGGCGATTATTCGTCTCCTATTCCTTTTATAAATTTATTTTCATTTTTGTTTTTATCAATATACATAGTCTCATAAGGCTTTACCATTTTATATTCTTCTCGGGCAATTTTCTCGATTACCTCCAGAAATTTCTCCGGATCCTCTAACATTTCTAAATCCTGACTTAGTGTAGCTACCTGTGTTTCAAGTTCAACTTTTTCTTCTTGAATTTCATCCTTTTCATTTCTCAACTTAGTAAGTAAACCGTACTGGTTTTTTACGGTTACAGCCACATAGATTAAAAACCCAATGAAAAGAATTGTAAATATACTTGGAAAGTTCCAATTTCTTTTTTTTCTTTTTTTCTTTTTAGCCATATGAGAACACCTCTAATATCATTATAGTAGAAAATCTAATATAATTAAAGAGTTATTTAAAGGCTTCCTCTTTTAAAATTTCAGCTTTGTCGATTTTTTCCCAAGGTAAATCTAAATCAGTTCTACCAAAGTGCCCGTAAGCTGCTATTTGTCTGTATATAGGACGTCTTAAGTCTAAGTCATCTATAATAGCTGCCGGACGTAAATCAAAATGTTTGCTGATTAATTCTTCGATTTT
>JAABRS010000160.1 GCA_011390775.1 Clostridia bacterium
ATGACTTGGGAGTAATCTGTAGGGAATATAGGATAAGCGAGAAAATTGTAAGAACGAAATGTTTGAGCACAGCGAGTTTTGAAGTTCTATTTTCGAGCGTTCCTCAATATTCCCCAGATTATGTACTGTCAGATGAATACATAGATTAATATAAAATATATTTAATTTAAACAACATCCTCCTTAACCTGTCCTGAGTAAACAACTCCAAAGAACTTTTCCTTAACAGTTTCAAAAGTTGCATAAATAAGTGGTATTACGATAATAGTTAATAATGTGGCGGCTAGAATACCTCCGATTACTGTGATAGCCAGTGGAGAAAATCTTTCCGAACCTAAAGCCAGTTGAAGAGCTAAAGGCATCATTCCAACTACATCTGATAGAGCAGTCATCATTATAGGTCTAAATCTAGATCTAATTCCTTCTTCTACAGCATCATTTATAGATGCGCCATTATTTCGTTCTGTATTTATAGAATCCACCAGAAGTATGGAGTTGTTAACAACTGTACCGGCCAGTAATATAAGACCTAATAAAACGGGCATAGACATAAACTTTCCTGTTAATCCTAATGCTGGTGCAACTCCTATTACTACAAGAGGTATAGCCATCATTATAGTTAGTGGATGTGTAAAGGACTTAAATTGAGGTACCAGTAAAAGATAAACAAATATTACAGCTAAGGAAAGCAGGAAAATCATATCTCCTATAGAATCTGTTAATGCTTCTTGTTCTCCTGTAAATTCTACATTATAGCCTTGAGGCAGAGGAATTTCTTCTACTCTTTTTTCAATGTCACTGATTACGTGGCTGAAAGCTCTGTTTTCAGTATACCCCAGAATATTTACTGAATACTCCATATTTTCTCTTTCTATTATATTTGATCTTGTTTCAACTTCAACCTCTCCAATATCTTTAAGAGGAACGGAAACACCTAAAGGACTTATAATGGTTTTATTCATTAAATCATCTTCATTTATATTAGATGTATCGTATGCAACATTTATATCTACAGACGTATTATCTATAGTAATGCTTCCGGCATCTCCACCTTCAACTTTCATGTAAAGTTGTTTCGCAACATCGGCACTTGATAAACCGAGCTCCTTTAATCTATCGCTATCTAAACTTATAGACATTTGAGAATAAGTATCATTGTAACTTCTGTAAAGATTTGTGGTACCTTCTATTGTTTCTATTTCTTCTTGAATTATATCTGCTAAATTATAAAGTACCTTTAAATTATCTCCACTAATTTTCAAGGATATTGGAGCCGAGGCACTTGTGACAGCAGTTCCACCTTTTTCTTTGACAACAAATCTGTTTATATCGGGAAGTTTATCAATATAAGTTCTCAATCTTTCTTGAAATTCCCATATGCTTTCATCTCTTTCTTTTCTGGAGGTTAATTCGATGGTAAGCATACCTTGATCTGTCCCCATTATTCCAAAGTCGCCCATTTGAGTGCTTCCTTCTTCGTATCCTATTCGAGTATCAAAAGTTACGACCTCCGGCTCCTGGGCAAGATAATTTTCAATTTTAGAAATAGTTTTAGAAGTATCTTCTAAGGTAGTTCCTGCCTTCATTTCTACAGTAGTAAATGATACACCACTATCAAATTTTGGAAGCATTTCCATACCGTTGTTTTTAATAAAAATACCACTACCAGCTAATAGAACAATAATTAATATAAAAGTTACAATTTTATGATTTAGAACTTTTTGAGATAAACTCAAATATCCTTCCATAATCTTATCCATTAATCTATTAAAAGGATCTGAAAGTTTTTTTAATCCTTTTTCAAGTCTTTTCATCTTTAAAGGTTCTAATAATTTGGTTAAAAGAGGTATTAGCAAAAGAGCTATCACAAGAGATGAAGATATCGCAAAAATTAAAGTTGTTGATAATGGTCTAAACATTTCTCCAACAAACCCTTCAACAAATAATAAAGGAACTAAAACGATTAATGTGGTTGTAGCTCCTGCTATACTTGGTAAAGCCACTTCTTGAGTACCGTCAGTTACTGCTAAATCTATAGATTTTCCTAAACCTCTATGCTTACTTATATTTTCTACGACAACAATGGCTGCATCTACTACAAATCCTATACTTAGAATAAGGGCGGATAATGTAACCAGATCCAAACTCATTCCAAAAGCTCTCATTAAACCTAAGGTGCTTAAAAAGACCATAGGCATAGAAATAGAAACAACCAGGGATTGGGAGATATTACCTATGAAAAGAAGTATAACAGCCATTGTAAGGACTATAGCAATGACTACACTACTGGTCATATTATCTACCATTTGATTTGTGAAGATAGAATCATCCGATGCGATACTTATATCTACAAAAGGATAATCTGATTCTATTCTTGAAAGATTATCTTTAATTTCATCAACAACTTTTACAGTATTAAAGTCAGCTTTTTTTGTAATTAAAAGAGCTAATGATTCTTCACCTTTTAATCTATAAGCACTTTCTTTATCTTCTATACCGATACTAACTTCGGCGATATCTCTTAAATACAGGGTATTTCCATCAGATAAGGGTATCTTTGTTTTTTCTATTTCGTCTATATTAACATAACTTTCTTCAATTCTTAAAAGCATGTCCTTTGAGTTATAATTTATTTCTCCAGATGGAGATTTAATGTTACTTTTTTGTATAGTACCTAATATTTGTTCTAAATTAAGATTATATGCTTTCATTTTATCTTCATCAAGGTCGATTTTAATCTCTCGGCTATATCCACCGAAAATGTCTACTGAAGCAATTCCTTCTATCAACTGAAGTTCATAAACTAATTTTTCTTCTGTTACATTTCTTAAATCAGCCATACTTAAAGAATCACTTTTTAAACCTAAAGTCATTATTGGTTGATCTGAGGTACTGAATTTCATTACTTGTGGTTCATTTAGATTATCCGGCAGAGATTCTTTTATTCTGCTTACAGTATTTTGTATATCTATAGCTGCTTGATCTATATCAGTGGAATAATCAAAAGTCAATCGTATAGTTGATATATTATCTTGATTGGTAATTTTAATATTTGTTATACCTTCCAACTTTGCGAATGCATCCTCCATGGGTTCTGATACATCGGTAGATACATCCATAGCTGATGCACCGGGATAAACACTCATAACTGTAGCTGTCGGAGCATTTGTGTCGGGAGAAAGCTGAGTATTCATAGTAACTCGACCATACAAACCAAATATGACGATAGCTATAGCTAGAGATAATATTACATACTTTTTATCTATAGAAAATTTACCAAAATTCATTAAATTTCCTCCTCTTCAAAGGTGTAAATAGAAGTTCCGTCGTAAAGAGAATCAAGATTATTTTCCGCAATAACGTCTCCTTCTTCCAGACCTGATAATATTTGATACATGTTACCCGTTTTTTTACCTAATTCAACTTCTTGTTCTTTAACAGTGCCTTCCATATAGATATAAACTACATTTTTTTCTGTTAATGCTTTCACTGAAGAAGCAGGTATTAAAATCTGGTCTTCAATTTCAGAAAGAATAAATTTTACTTCAGCGCTAGACCCAGAAGAATAAGCTTTGCTGCTGTCAATCATAATTTCAACAGTACCAACTCTAGTTGCAGGATTTACATTTGAACTTAGAAAAGTTACACGACCTTGTTGTAATTCATCTTCGCTACTTATTTTAAATTCTACCTGTGTGTCTATTTTGACCTTTTTTAAATCTACTTCGCTTAAGTTAACAACTATCTTTTGATTTTCAGTACTGCTTATAATTACAGCTGGTTTGTTTGGCATAGCTAATTCTCCTTCTTCTATCGTAACTTGAGATATGATTCCATCGTAAGGAGCTGTGAGTTGAGAATTTGACATAGATAGTTCAATTTCTTCTAAATTAGATTTAAGTTCTTGCAACTGTTTTTCCGACATGTTTTTTTCGTGAACAAGTTGATTGTAGTTATTATCTGCAGTTGAATTCAATTCATTTTTTTGTATTTTTAAAGTATCAAGTTGATGTTTAACTTTATCTAATTCTGTTTTAGAGATAGCATCTCCTTCGTAAAGCTTTTCCATTTTGGATAGTTCATTTTCTTGAAAAACTATATTACCTTCTACAGTTCTAATTTTATCCATAATAGGATTAGAATTATAAAAAGTTGAAATTTGTTCTTTCAAATAATTAATTTGAGTATTTAATGTTATTTCTTTTTGGAAGATGGTTTTCATTGATGCTTCAAGTTGGGACTTGTCTAATGTAAGCAGCAGATCTCCTTTTTTTACATAGTCACCTTCATCTATTAATATTTCATTTACTTCTCCAGTTATTTTTGGACTGAGAGTAGATGAAGAATCGCTTTTAACAGT
>JAABRS010000161.1 GCA_011390775.1 Clostridia bacterium
ATGGTAAACTAACTAATACTAAAAGCACTCCTGATAAATATTGTATTCGACCTTGTTTGTCTACAGTTCCTTTATCAAGAGGAAGATGTCCAAGTAGAGAAGCTAATCCGATAATTAGACCGGTATCAGCTATTATCGAACCCACTGCATTGCCTAGAGCTAAATCTGGATTACCATTTATAGCTGCTAAAACAGAAACTGATGCTTCAGGCAAGGTGGTACCTAGTGAAACTATAGTAGCTCCTATTATAATTTTAGGAACACCCCATCTAATAGATAGACAGACAGCTTGATTTACAAGTATATCCGCACCCTTACTTAAGGTAAATAGTGAAAAAACACCAACTAGAACCAAAAGCAGTATAGGTAAGCTTAGTAAAAAATCATGTAAAATTGCATCCATTTCAAATCTCCTTTCGATAAATAAAAAACTCCACAAATTACTTAACAAAAATTTATTAAGTAAATTGCAGAGTCTCACTTAGCATATAATGCCATCTAAACCGGGAAATAATTTCCGTAATGACGATTTAGATTCTTTTGAAAGATAGTTACTCCCTCTTCTTTGAAATTATATTCCTTAGAATATTAGATGTCAAGATAAATTTCAATAAATATATTTAATTTTAAAATATACACCATATTAATAAATTGTTAAGATATTATCTTGACGAATATATCTAAATATCGTAATATATAGATATAAAAATATTCAGGAGGGGATAAAATGGAAAAATTAGAATTTGAAGAATTTTTTCTTGAAGATAGTTCCGAGTTGTTTAAAGCATTAGGTCATCCTTCCAGACTGTGTATCTTATATAATTTAATAGAGCAAAAAGAAGGAACTGTCTCAGAAATGCAAAGCTGTTTGAATGAACCTCAGTCAACTGTTTCTCAACATGTAGGAAAATTGAGAACCGCAGGTATCATAAGAGGAGATAGAAATGGTACAGAAATTAACTACAAGATAGTTAATGAAAGAGTGATAGAAATTTTAAAAACATTAAGAAAAAACAAAGGAGATTAATATGTCAAAAAAAGTTTTAATTGTTGGTGGTGTTGCTGGTGGAGCTAGTGCAGCGGCAAGACTTAGAAGAAATGATGAAAATGCAGAAATAATTATGTTTGAAAGAGGAGAGTATATTTCTTTTGCAAACTGTGGATTGCCTTACTATATAGGGAATGTAATAGAAGAAAGAGAAAGTCTTTTAGTAGAAACACCTGAAGAAATGAACAAGAGATTTAAGATTGATGTTAGAGTTAATAATGAAGTTCTTTCAATAGACAGGGATAATAAAGAAATAGAAGTGAAAAATTTAAAAACTGATGAAATATATAGAGAAAGTTACGACAAGCTAATTCTATCTCCAGGTTCTTCACCTTTAAAACCACCGATATCTGGTATTGATTCACCAAATATTTTTACAATATGGAATATCCCAGATACTGATGCTATAAAAAACTTTGTAGAATCAAAAGATATTAAAAAAGCTGCTGTTGTAGGTGGAGGTTTTATAGGACTTGAAATGGCTGAAAACCTTCATGAGTTAGGATATGAAGTATCAATTGTAGAACTGGCAGATCAGGTTATGGCTCCTATAGATTTTGAAATGGCTCAAATTCTACATAAAAATATTACAACAAATGGTGTAACTTTAAGACTAAATGACGGAGTTAAGGAATTTAAATATAAAAATGGAATAACTGAAATAATTTTAAATAGCGGAGATAAAATAGATGCAGATTTAGTTATATTGTCTATTGGTGTTAGACCAAACAGCGGATTGGCTAAGGAAAGCGGACTCGACATAAACCAGCGTGGGGGAATAGTAGTTGATAAAACTATGAAAACTTCCGATGTTGATATATATGCTGTAGGAGATGTTGTAGAAGTAGAAGACTTTGTTAATGGTGGAAAAACTATGGTACCTCTTGCAGGGCCTGCAAATAAACAGGGAAGAATAGCAGCTAATAATATTGCAGGTATGCATGATACATATAAAGGAACTCAAGGAACTTCTGTTGCTAAGGTATTTGATTTTACTGTTTCTTCAACGGGAGCAAATGAAAAAACTTTAAAAAAATTAGGTAAAATATATAATGAAGATTATTTAGTTGTCTACACACATAACAACAATCATGCAGGATATTACCCAGGGTCTTCAAAGATAAATATGAAACTAATATTTGGAAAAGAAGATGGAAAAATATTAGGAGTACAGGCTCTTGGAATTGAAGGTGTAGAAAAAAGAGTGGATATAATAGCTACATCAATGAGATACGGAGGTACAGTATACGACTTGGCGGATTTAGAACTGGCCTATGCTCCTCCATACGGATCAGCTAAAGATCCGGTAAACATGCTTGGGTTTTTAGGAGAAAATATTCTAGAAGGTAAAATGGATATAATTCAGTGGTTTGAACTAGATAACTTAAATGAAAAAGAGTACACAATAGTTGATGTAAGAGAAGAAGAGGAAAGAGATTTAGGATTTATACCAAATTCCATAAATATATCAGTAGATGATCTTAGAGAAAATTTAGATAAACTTGATAAAAAGAAAACTATAGTACTGTATTGTGCAACAGGTATTAGAGCTTACGTAGCTACAAGAATTCTTCTTCAAAATGGATTTGAAAAAGTAAAAAACCTTTTAGGAGGATTTACTACATATACCGACGTTGAATTTGATATTATAGGATCTTCTTTACCTGGTTCAGAATCTGAATTTGAATCTAAGGAAGAAGTAGTTAAAAATATTGATTTTGATAAAATCGAAAAAACTACTTTGAATTGCAGCGGACTTCAGTGTCCAGGACCTATAATGAAGGTATATGAAAAAATTAAAACTATGAATGATGGAGAGTATTTGGAAGTTAAAGCAAGTGATCCAGGATTTTTCGCGGACATTGCTTCCTGGTGTCAAAGAACAGGAAATACTCTTATAAAAACAGAAAAAATAAATAAAGAATTTGTAGTGCTTCTTAAAAAAGGTAAGGAAATTGAAAAAGAAGATAATGAAAAAATGCAGAAAATTATGGAAAAGACAGATAAATCAATGGTTGTATTTAGTGGTGAATTAGATAAAGCACTAGCTTCCTTTATTATTGCCAATGGCGCTGCTGCCATGGGAAGAAATGTGACTATGTTTTTTACTTTCTGGGGTTTAAATATTTTAAGAAAAGATGAAAAAGTTAATGTTAAAAAGAATTTCATGGAAAAAATGTTCGGAGCAATGATGCCTAGAGGAAGTAAAAAACTTAAGCTTTCTAAAATGAATATGGGTGGAATAGGTCTAACTATGATGAAAAAGATCATGAAAGAAAAAAATGTGGATAGTCTAGAAGCTCTAATAAAACAAGCGCAAAATAACGGAGTGAGAATGGTAGCCTGTACGATGTCTATGGATGTTATGGGTATAAAAGAAGAAGAAATTATAGACGGAATAGAATATGCAGGAGTAGCTACATTTTTATCTTCAGCAGAAAAATCAGACGCTTCACTGTTTATTTAAAGGTAAAATAACAAAAAACAGTAATATATCACATAGAAAAGGGTATTTTACTGTTTTTTTTATGTAAAATTAAAAAAAACATTTTCAAAATTGATGAAAGTGTTGTAAAATAAACATGAGTTTAAAATTTGGGAGGTAATTATGAAATATATTGATGTAGAGAACTTTTTAACGGAATTGAAATCTGTAAATTCATGTAAAATTGTTTGTGATGAAAAAAATAATATAGAAGAAATTCATATTTTAGCTGATAATGGTCGAAACAGCAAACAGATATCAAGAGATATACAATCTACATTACTCTCAAAATTTAAAATAGATGTTGATTATAAAAAAATAAGTATAGCTCAGATTAATGAAAAAGCAAAGTTCAACATCAATCGAAGAATTAAACTTCAATCTACTAATTATGAAACTTGTGGAGAAAATTTAAATGTTCAGGTTACTCTAAAACTCAATGATACAACTTACCAAGGAGAAGCTGCAGGAATAAGAACAGAAAGAAATACTTTGAAAATTGGCGCTGAAGCTCTCTTAAAGGCTGTAGAAGATATTACAAAGAGGTACAACACATTTCTTCTTGAATCTCTTGAACTCAAATCCTTTTCCGGAAGGGAAATAGTATTAGTAGCTGTAAGCGTAGTAGAAGATGGAAGAGAAGATGTTCTTTGTGGATCAGCTTTTGTTGAATTTTCAAGATTGGAAGCAACAGTAAAAGCTTGTTTAAGTGCTGTTAACAGAAGAGCATTAAAATATATAAATATTTAGTAATTAAAAGACCGGCATAATATATTACAAAAAGCGAAGCGAATATA
>JAABRS010000016.1 GCA_011390775.1 Clostridia bacterium
CAAATATCAAAGGACTTAAAACCATATCCGATGATATTAAAGACCTTGCACAAAAAGCAAGAACTAACATGCTGCAGCCTGATGAAATGACTGGAGGAACCTTTACAGTAAGTAATCTTGGAATGTTTAATATAGAATCCTTCACCCCTATAATCAACCAACCTGAAGTAGCAATACTTGGAATAAATACTATAAAAGAAACGGCAGTTAAAGTAGATGGAGAACTTCAATTCGTACCTATGATGACCCTTAGTCTTACAGCAGATCACAGAGTTGTAGACGGCTCCGTAGCTGCACAGTTTTTAAACAGATTAAAAGAATTTATAGAAAATCCAAACATATTAATGCTTTAGGAGGTAAAGATGAAAATACTAATATTAGGAGGTGGACCGGGAGGTTATGTTGCTGCAATAAAAGCAGCGCAACTAGGTGCTGAAGTAACGCTAGTAGAAAAAAAATACATTGGAGGCACCTGTCTAAACGTAGGATGTATACCTACTAAAGTCCTCCTTAACACTACAGATTTATATCACACAATTAAAAAAGACGGAGAAAAAATAGGATTAAAAGCAGACAACTTATCAGTAGATTGGCAAAAACTAATGGAAAGAAAAACAAACATTACCCAATCCCTTGTAGGTGGAGTAGAAGGAGTTTTATCTAGCTACGGAGTAGAGGTTATATTTGGAGAAGGTAGATTCACTTCAAAAAATCAACTAAAAGTAAAAAAAGAAGACGGAACTAGTGATACTATCGATTTTGATAAAGCTATAATTGCTTCTGGATCTCAGCCTGCAGTACCACCTATACCGGGAATAGATGGAGAAAATATTTTAACAAGTAGAGAAATTTTATCCTTAGAAAAACTCCCTAAATCACTATGTATAGTAGGTGGAGGAGTAATAGGCTGTGAATTTGCCAGTCTGTTTTCAAGACTTGGAGTAGAAGTTACCATAATAGAAATGCTGCCGGGAATAGTACAAAATATGGATGTTGAAATTGTACAGTATTTAGATTTTGAACTGAGAAATGAAGGAGTAGAAATACTAACCAACTCAAAAGTTGAAAAATTTAATTCGACATCTGAAGGAATAGAGATTTCAGCGACAACTCCTAATGGAGATAAGATAGTAAAATCAGATATTGTTTTACTATCCATAGGGAGAAAACCAGTTGTTGAAAATTTAGGCTTAGACAATATAGGAATCAAATATAACAAAAGTATAGAAATAAACAAAAAGTTCCAAACCAATGTACCAAATATTTATGCTATTGGTGATTGTACGGGAGGAGTAATGCTTGCTCATGCTGCATCAGCTCAGGGAATAGCAGCTGTAGAAAATATAATCAAAAATGGATCAAAGATGGACTTTAAAACAGTACCTTACTGCGTATATACTAAACCTGAAGTAGCATCAGTAGGTATGACAGAAGAACAGGTAAAAGAAAAAAGTATAAACTATTCAGTAGGAAAATTTCCACTTATGTCAAATGCCAAATCCTTAATACTAGGTGAAACAGAAGGAATGGTAAAATTCATAGTAGATAATTCTACGGATGAAATCTTAGGAATGCATATGGCGGGACCTAAAGCAACAGAACTAATAGTAGAAGGAGCCTTAGCCCTGAGATTAGAAGCTACCATAGATGAAATACTAACCACCATACATGCACACCCTACAGTAGGAGAAGCATTACATGAAGCAGCTCACGGAGTACACGGATATCCTATACATTTACCAAAACAATGATAGTCAACCTCATGGACAATAGATTACAAAAGCAGCTGGAGATAAAAATCCAGTTGTTTTTGTATTTTACTTAAAATATATGTACTATTGTTGTATAATGCTAAATAAGTATAGATTATAATTTCAAAACTAACTAAAATAGATGTTTTTAACTTTATAAAAAAGGAAATAGAAATATGAATATAGATAAAATTTTAAAAGACAGAGAAAATAGATACAATATAATGCTAGATCTTTCTAAGAAAAATAGTGGTCCTATTCTTACAGCTAAAATCAACTATCCCGGGGATAACAAAAATTCAAGTAGAATTGAAAAAATATTTGTCACCTTAAAAAAAATGATTAAAGATCAATTCAAAAATGACATTATAGAAATGAAAGAATTACAGGGACATGATGGCCCAAGTTTTTTATGTTCACTAAAGGGTGAACCAGTAAAACTAAAGCTAAAAGCTGTAAAAATAGAAGAAGAAAAGGAAATTGGAAGAATATTTGACGTGGATATCTATATAGATGGTACTCCTTTAAGTAGAAGAGACATAAACTTAAAATCTAGAAAATGCATTTTATGTGGAGAGGATACATATAACTGCAGAATAAACAATCTCCATAGTAAAGAAGAAGTAAAAGAAGAAATGGATAGACGTATAGACCGATACTTAAGCAAAGTTGATTAGTTCTTTTCTAAAAAATAAATCATTAAAGTTGCTGCTAAAAGATCGGCAGATCCTCCGGGGCTAAGGTTTTTATCTATTAAATCCTTATCAAAATCAAAAGTAGAATTTATTTGAGAATCCAAAGGCATTGATAATATGTCTTTAGATTTTTTCTTTATATATTCTAAACTTTTCAAAGATCCTCTACTTATAATGTTGGTATCATCGGCTACAGACATTATTTTTAAAAGAGTCATTACACATCTGTCGTTAAAATTTATATTTTCTTTTTCAAGATATTTAAGATAAGGTAGAGATTCATTTTTAATAGTTGGAAATCCAGAAGCAGCTTCTCCACGTATTCCTTTTATACCGTATTTTAAATATATTTCTTCGCCATTAGTAATACAGTTATGATTAATCATATCAAAATCTTTTAAAAAAGAATGTCTACATATTTCACCGGCTTCAAATAATATAGTTTCAGAATCAAAAAATCCCTTTTTTTCATAGGTTAATGCAGAAGCTGAAGCTAATAAGCCTAAAGAAAAAACAGCACCCTTGTGGGTATTAATATTTCCTGTAGCTTTCAGCATATCTTTATCAGCCTTTATGCCTCTTATTCTCAAGAGATTAAAAAGATCATCATAAGGCAGATCTTTATTATCTAAAGAAATGCTGCAACAGTCGTAAAAATAACCATTCAAAGCAATAGAGCTATCTATAAAAGTAAGCATATTCATATCACTATGGGAACCGTTGTTATATTTATCAACAAGTCCTGGTTTTGGAGAAACACTAACCTCATAAAGAAGAGATTTCACAGCGGCATTATTAATATATAAGCATATTTCTTTTTCATTCATGTTTATTCCTTTCAAGTAAAATGATATATCTATAATATCAAAAAAATAAAATTATTAAAGTGATAATATTTAAATCACTAAAATAATTTAAGTATTTTTAAATTATTAATCATCAAAATTATAAAGTTAATAGAATTATTCACATTGAAATTTATAGCCTAATCCCCATACAGTTTTAAGAAACTTAGGATTCGAAGGATCTTCCTCTATCTTGCTTCTTAGATGATGTATATATACCATAATGGTATTATCGCCAACTATATTTTCATTCCAAATAGAATTGTATAGCTGATCTTTTGTAAAAACTATTCCTTCATTTTCCATAAAAAATTTCATAAGTAGAATTTCTTTTGAAGACAATTGAATTTCATTACCTTCTTTGTAGACTTTCATTTTTTTTGTATCAAATTTAAAAGGTCCTTTTTCAATATAGGATATTGTATCAGATTTTTTATTTCTTCTTAATGCTGCTTTTATCATTGCACTGAAAACTCTTGGTTTAAAGGGCTTGGTGATATAATCATCAGCACCTAATCCCAAACCTAATATAATATCATAATCTTCAGATCTGCCGGTTAAAAAAACAACAGGAGTATCTAAGCCGGATCTGCGCATCGTTGATAGAACTTCAAAACCGTCCATATCACCCATATTAATATCTAGAATTACAAGATCAAAATTTGTACGTTTAAGCAAATTTAGTGCCTCTTCTCCCGAAGAAGCTTCAGTACAATTCATATTTTCTTTTTCTAAAACTCTTTTTATTGTAATTCGAACATTATTGTCGTCATCTACAATTAAAATACTGCTTCCAGACATTTTATAACCTACCTATATAAATAATGAGTTGATTTATTGATACATTATAACATATAATAAACCATAGTAAAAGTAATGCAAAAGGAGAAAGATGGTCGTAAAAAATTTTAAAAAAGCTATTAAAAAAATCTTCATAAACAAAATAACTATTATTGCTATTGGTGCCATTATTATTGTGCTGTTTTTTTATATGCTTACAAATACCTTTACTGAAAGTAGAAACATAACTTCTGAAAGCGAGAAACAGAGTTTGTTAAATCAGTTGTATTATGTTTCAGAAGCTATGAACCATTATTTTTATGATATGAAAAATGATCTTGAATTTTTAAGCTACGCAATCAATCATGATAGAGAAAATGCAGAAGAAACCATTAGAAATTTTGCATTTAGGCAGCAGGTAACTGTAAAATCTGTAACCTATATAGAAAATTTTGATGATATAAAATATGATGCCTATAATTTGACTGAACCATTAATAGACGATGATACTTATAGAAAAATAGTTAATGATGGTAAAAGTTTTATGAAAAATGTAATTATCCCAGCTGAATATGCAAACAAAATTGATATATACCTTGTTAATAAAAACGAACATATTATATCTTTTGGAGTTAAAAGCCTTCCAGAAAGTAATCAACAGTCTTTACTAATAATTACAATCAGTCTAAATGATATATATGATAAAATTTTATCTCCTTATGAAATTCCCGTTGAATCCCAACCTACATTAAAAGATAGGTATGGAAATATTTTACTTCACAGTAAAGAAGAATTTATAGGAAGAAATAGTTTATTGGAAAATATTGATAACTATATCGAAAAAGAAGGAAGCGAGTTTAGTAAAATTATTAGGGAACAGCTAACAGGAAAAACTGATGCTAGTATTTATTCTTCGGTTCATAATACTGAAGATGGAATAGAAATAAAAGAACTTGTTTCTGCATATACTCCAATTTACTTCTTAGATGATTATTGGATAATATCTATGACCTGGGATTACGATGATGTTTACAACCAAACAAACAGTATTAACAATAGATTGATTTTGTTTGCTGGGTTGATTACTACATCACTAGCTGTTTTAATGGCAATAATATATTATTTAGTTAGTAATAAAACAAGACTTGAGGAGCAGGCAAAGCAGTTGAAAAGATTTAATTCAGCCCTTGAAGATTTACACAACAGAGAAGCATTATTAGAAAGAAACACAAAATACAGAACTATGGGATATATGACAATGGGTATAGTTCATGAATTGAAAAACTTACTTACTCCAATCATAGGTCTAACGGAATTAATAAAAGATGATAATAAAGAAGACGATAATGTAAACATAAGCATGGAAGACATTAATGTAATAAATGAATCTGCCATACATTCACAAGAATTAATTCAACAGGTCTTATTAATAGGAAGACAAGATAAAACCTATAATACTTTTAGAGATATAGATATAAATAAAGTTCTAGAAAAAACAATAAAAGTAGTAAAAGCTTCAGCCAAAGATGAAATAAAAGTCCGGAACAATTTAGAAGATGCATCTATATTTGTATATGGAAATAAATCTCAACTGGTTCAAGTTTTTGTTAATATAGCAGTAAATGGAATACAGGCAATGGATAAAGAAGGTGAATTAATAATATCCTTGAAAAAAGTAGATGATGTTAAACGACCAGAGTCTAGAATGAAAAGCAAATGCATAGAAATAAAGATAAGTGATAATGGTCCAGGAATAGATAAAAATGATTTAGACAGTGTATTTTTACCTTTTTATTCTACAAAAAACGAAGGAGAAGGTACCGGACTTGGACTCTCTGTAGCTAAAGATATTATAGACAAACATAATGGAGAAATATATATAGATTCTGAATTAAACACAGGTACAGATGTGTATGTATACCTACCAATACTAAATATAGATGACCTAAAGAAAATAGATGCTTTAAAACATAAGACTGAAAAACAAAAAGAAACAATAATATATGTAGTAAATTTTAAAAGAAAAAATAGTGAGATTATAGAGAGATCTTTAGGAAACTATAATGTATGTGTGTATTTAAACCCTTCAACTTATACAGCAATGATTTCTAATGAAAAAATTAAACCAGATATTTTAATAGTTACAGATCAAGAAAGCATTTTAGAAGGCACTAGGATTGCAGGAATGACAAAGAGAAAATTTCCAGACGTAAAAATAATATATATAGAAGGTAAAAAGTTAAATAATCAAGATAAAAAAATAATGGAAGAGTACATTAAAAAACCCTTTGATTACTTTAAAATAGATCAAATTATAAAAAGAATAATTGATTAAATATTCAATCTTATTATGAGATTGAATATTTTTTGTTATAAATCTTAAAGAATTTTAAGATTTCATTAAAAATTTATTAAGATTTAGCATATAGACTTATGTATAAGTAATAATAAAAAAACATGGAGGGAAAAATGAAAAGAATAATTATTTTAGGACTAGTATTAGTAATGGTATTATCTTTAACAGTTGGATGCGGTTCAAGCGATGAAGAAGCAGCGTTTCCTACTGAACAAACAGTTGAAATTATAGCACCAGCAAGCCCAGGAGGCGGATGGGATTCAACTGCAAGAGCACTTCAGAAAGTAATTAAGGAAAACGATTTAGCACCAGATGTTAACGTTGTAGTTACAAATTTACCTGGTGGAAAAGGTTCGGTAGCATGGAATGGACTTATTGATGAAAAGAATGCTCATAAAGTAGCAATGGACTCATCTTATATCTACTTAAATAACATGTTGGGAATGGAAGATGCACCTACAATTAACGATATAACACCAATAGCAACTCTTACAAATGAGTGGATAGGAGTCTTCGTAGATATTGATTCACCTTACAATTCGATAACAGAATTATTTGAAGCAGCAAAAGAAGATCCGGATGCAGTACAATTTGTTGTAGCTCCTGGTAAGGGTAATGACGATCACTTAGCTACACTTACAGTTGCTAAAGAGTTTGGACTGGATGTTGCAGAATTTGATAAAAACATCGTTGCAACTTCAACTAGTGAAATTCTTACTGGAATTATGGGAGGATTTTACGATGCATGTTTTACAGGTGCTTTAGAAGGACTTGAATTCGTTGAAGCTGGAAAGGTTAAATGTCTTGGTATAACAGCTAATGAAAGATACGAAGGTAAATTCTCTGATATTCCTACAATTAAAGAACAGGGTATAGATGTTGTATTTCCTCACTGGAGAGGAATTCTTGGACCTCCTGACATGACTCAAGAAGAAATTCAATGGTGGGAAGATTTAATAGAATCTGCTATAGCTACTGATGATTGGAAAGAAATATTAGATAACAACGAATGGGTTAATTACTATAGAAACAGTGCTGATACAAAAGCAATGTGGGAAGAAGAAATAAAACTTTACGAAGAACTAGTTGTAGAATCAGGATTAAAGTCTGAATAAACAATATAAGGGGGATTGTTCTATTCGAGCAATCCTTCTAGTTTTAATAATTTTTAAAGAATGAAAGGACAGATATTAATGAAAAAAAATACTATTATAGGTATAACAGGTCTAGTTATATCAGCTATTTACGGCTACGGTATAACAAACTTAAGAAATCCTTCTGAGGTATTTATGGCTGGTACTACAGCATTTCCAATTTTAATAACCATAGGAGCTGTTGTGTTTTCTCTAATAATATTAATTCGAGGATTTGTACAAGGAGATAGAGCTGATACTGTTGAACTTGACCCTAAGGTTTTAAAGATGATGGGTATATATACTGGAATATTTATTATATACATATGGATATTTAATAAGCTTGGATTTTTAATATCAACAATATTTATGCTTACTTCAATGCTGTTTGCATTGAATAGAGGTAAAAGTCAAAGAGTTATAAACATAATCGTTGGAGTAGTTTTCCCAACTATATGTTATATAGTTTTTGCGAAAATTTTTACAATTTCTCTACCAAGAGGAATTTTACCATTTTAATAGAAGGAGTTAGTTAGACATGAATGAAATAATAACGAATTTAGCCGGAGGATTCTCAGCAATTTTAACTGTAAGTAATTTAATTTGGATAACTTTTGGTGGATTTTTGGGAACTATTATTGGTATGCTGCCTGGAATAGGACCGGCTACCGGTATAGCAATACTAATACCATTGACATTTGGAATGAATCCAACTACAGCACTAGCAACAATGGTAGCTATTTATTTTGGAGCTATGTTTGGTGGTTCAAGAGCTTCTATTTTATTAAATACACCAGGTGATGGTGGAGCTATCGCAGCTACATTTGACGGATATCCTATGGCACAGCAGGGAAAAGCTGGAGAAGCACTTGCGATGTCAGCAGTAGCATCCATAATAGGTGGTCTTATAGCTGTAGTATTTTTAGCAATATTATCTCAACCAATATCTAATTTAGCAATACAGTTTGGACCACAACAATACACTATGCTTATGTTGTTTGCTTTAGTAGCAACATCTACAATATCAAGAGGAAATATGCTTAAAGGTATGTTGGCTACTTTTATAGGATTAATGGTTGCTACAGTAGGAGCTGATCATTTAACAGGAACAACCAGATTCACAATGGGTATAGCTGAACTATACCAAGGTATAGACTTCCTAATATTAATAATAGGATTCTATGCAATAGGAGAAGTATATGTAAACTTCGATAAGTTGCTTTATGTAAATGAAAATGAAAGACATGATTCAGAGATTAAAGTTGGAAAAGTAGGTTTTTCTAAAGAAGAATTTAAAGAGTGCCTTGCTCCAATATTAAGATCTACACCAATAGGTTTCTTAGTAGGAGTTCTACCAGGAGCTGGAGCCACTATAGCAACAATGGTAGCATATTCAACTGAAAAGAGAATTCACAAAGATCCAGATTCATTTGGAAAAGGAAATATAGTTGGACTAGCAGTTCCTGAAGCAGCCAATAATGCTGCTGCAACTGGAGCTATAATACCGATGTTAACTCTAGGAATACCTGGATCAGGAACTACAGCAGTTATGATTGGTGCATTAATGATGATAGGAGTTAAACCTGGGCCGATGTTTTTTACCAGCCAAGGAGATATAGCTTGGGCGGTTGTTGCAAGTATGTTTATAGCAAATATAATACTACTTCTTATTAACCTACCTCTAGCAACCCAATTAATTAAGATTCTTAAAACACCACCAAAGATTTTACTACCTTGTGTAATCACATTAGGTTTTATAGGTACATATTCATTAACTTATTCTATGCTTGACTTTGGAATAATAGCAGCCTTTGGTATAATAGGATATTTTGTTAAAAAGCTTAATTTGCCAGTAGCCACATTTGTTCTAGCATTAATATTAGGAGTGAAGTTTGAAACGTCCTTTAGACAGGCTATAATAATAGGAAAAGGCGATTTCAGCATATTTGCTTCAGAACCGATTACAATATTCTTCATAGTAGCTACGATAATATCAATAATTGGACCTAGATTGATGTCTATGGCTAAGCTTAATGCTGCTGGGAAAAAGAGTTAAAAATGTCAAATATTAAAAGTAGGTTGATTTAATTGATTTTAGATAGAAAAATTAAAATATCTTGGTTCATACTAGTGTTACTTACATTTGGATTATCCATTTTATTAGAATATAATATTATAATATTCATTGCATATACAGTTATATCTCTGTTTGTATTTGGATTTGATTTGTGGAAAAACTACATTACTGTATATGCAAATTCTGAAAAATTTAAAAGATTACATGCATGGAATTTAATGAGTGTCATAGGCCAATTTTTCTTTTGGAGCTACCTGGTTCTACTTGTTTTCGTAGTAGAAGGTTCAGCTTGGTATCACTGGTTTATATTTGCGGATTTATTTGTCGTGTCTACATACTTAAATTATAAATTCAAAAAGACAATGAATATGTATACAGAATAAAAGGAGGCTCTTTATAAATACTACGCATTAAATATTAGTATTTGTAAAGGAGCCTTTATTTAGTATTTCTCTTTACTACTATCCATACCTTCTCTTCAAATTTTTTATAGTTCTAGAAAAACTAAAAGTCAAATAGGAGGCACCTTATGTTTGATAATTTCTCTAAAAAATATATTTATTCTCAAAACACAAGAGGTAGAAAAACAACTTCGGATTTTTTAAAAACACTAGGCTTAAGTTTTGATGAAAATGTAAATATTACTATAAATATTCTAGATGGCAAGAGGATAATAGCAACTGCATCAGCAGAAAAAAATTTAATAAAATGCATTGGAGTAGATGAAAACTACAGATCAAAAGGTCTAATGAATACTTTAATAAGTGAAATTATAAGTCACCAATATGATAATAATATTTATGACCTTTCTATAATAACAAAGATAGAAAACGAGAAAGTGATTCAAAGTTTAGGATTTGAAACTATATGCGAAACAGAAAATATTATTTTAATGGAAAATAATAAAAATAAATTCAAAAAATATTTAGAAAATATTTCAAAGAACAAAGTAGCAAACGAACAATCCTCTGCAATAGTAATGAATTTAAACCCCATAACAAAAGGGCATATGTATCTAATAGAAAAAGCATCAAAGGAAAGTGAACAAGTCTATATATTTATAGTATCAGAAGACAAGTCTAAAGTGCCTTTTGAAACAAGGGTTAAGCTAGCAAAAGAAAGCACAAAATTTCTTAAAAATGTCAAGATAATAGAAGGTGGAGATTATATTATATCATCAAAAACCTTCCCAACATATTTTTCTAAAAATGTAGATGAATGGATTAACAACTACTGCAATCTTGATTTAAAACTCTTTGGCAAATATATAGCGAAAGAACTAAATATAAGAAAAAGATACGTTGGAAAAGAACCTTACTGTGAATTGACTTCCTTTTACAATAAAAAAATGAAGGAAATATTACCCTTATATAACATACAGGTAACAGAAATAGAAAGACTTGAAAAAAACCAGAAAGCAATCAGTGCATCATTAGTTAGAAAATTAGCCGAAGAAGGTAACATTTCACAAATTAAAGAACTTGTTCCTGAGGCTACATATAAATATTATATTTCAAAGGAGGACTAGATGGAGTTATTAAATAGAGCTATATCCGGTACTATGGAATCCAGTGATATTATGGTAGAAATAATACCCTGGGATAAAGATCTAGAAATTAATTTAAAAAGCGATGTGAAAGAACAATATGGGAAACAGATTATAGCACTCGTGAAAGCAATACTTGATGAAAATGGAGTAAAAAAGGCCTGTATAAATCTAAAGGATAAAGGAGCCTTAGATTTTGTAATTTCAGCAAGAGTAAAAACAGCACTTTACAGAGCAGCGAGGAGGTCCCAATGAGTAAATTGAGAAGAACAATGCTTTATGTTCCAGGAAGTAAGCCTTCAATGATTAAAGATATATACATATATAATCCCGATTCAATAATGTTTGACTTGGAGGATTCAGTATCACTCAAAGAAAAAGATTCAGCAAGATTTTTAGTAAGTGAAGCTCTTCAAAAAGTTGACTACAGAGGAATAGAAACAGTAGTTAGAATAAACGGTCTTGATACATTATTTGGAATGGAAGATTTGGAAATAATAGTAAAGGCACAGCCTGATGTAATAAGACTACCAAAGACTGAAACAGCAAAAGATGTAAAAGAAGTAGAAGAAATTATTGAAAAGCTTGAAAAAGAATACGGAATTGAAGTAGGAAAAACAAAAATGATGGCTGCTATCGAATCAGCTACAGGAGTAATGAATGCTTTAGAAATAGCAAATGCTAGTGATAGACTTATAGGTATAGCTATAGGAGCAGAAGACTATGTAACTAACATAAAAACAAAGCGAACTCCTGAAGGTACGGAATTACTATTTGCCAGATGTCAGCTGTTAAATGCTGCAAGAAGTGCAGGTATAGCTGCTTTAGATACTGTGTATTCTGATGTTGAGAATATGGAAGGATTCAGAAATGAAGTAGAACATATTAAAGGTTTAGGATTTGACGGTAAATCTATAATAAACCCAAGACAGATAGATGTAGTTCACGATGTATTCACTCCATCAGAGGAAGAATATGAAGAAGCTCTGCAGGTAATAGAAGCTATAAAAAGAGCAGAAGAGTCTGGGTCAGGAGTAATTTCTCTAAATGGTAAAATGATAGATAAACCAATAGTAGAAAGAGCTGAGAGAATAATAGAACTATCAAAAATTAATTGAACGGAGCTGTATAATGGATAGATATAAAATTAATTTTAAAGATAAAGGTAAAATAAAAAGAAAAAGTAAGGTTAGAAAAAATATAGAAAATTTAATTGACGAACTAGAAATAAAAGATGCAATGACTATATCCTTTCATCATCACTTTAGAAATGGTGATTTAATAGGAAGCATGGTTATGGATATACTAGACAGAAAAGGTATAAAAAATTTAACAATTTTTCCTAGTTCCCTTACATCTGCACATGACGATTTTGGTAAGTATATTAAATCAGGATTGATAGGGAAAATATGTACAAGCGGACTAAGAGGAAAATTAGGTCAGGATATATCATCTGGTTTACTTGAAGAGCCGGTAGTTGTAAGATCCCACGGTGGAAGAGCTAGAGCCATAGTACAAGGAGATGAAAAAATTGATATAGCATTTCTAGGAGCACCGCATTGTGATGTTCAGGGAAATGCAAATGGATTTGAAGGAAATTCACCCTGCGGATCCTTAGGTTATGCAAAAGTCGATGCCAAGTATGCAGATAAGGTAGTAGTATTGACTGATGATTTAACAGAAGAAATAGCGATGCCCTATTCAATTCCAGCATATGATGTAGATTATATTGTAGAAGTCGATAGTATAGGTATAAAAGAAAAAATAATGTCCGGGGCTACTAGATCTGTTACAAATCCAAAGGAACTATTAATAGCAAAAAAGACAGCACAAGTTATTGAAGAACTGAATATAGTACAGAATAATTTTTCTTTCCAAACAGGATCAGGAGGTTCATCTTTAGCGGTAGCACAATTTTTAAGAGAAAGTATGATAAGAAAAGATGTTAAAGCCGACTTTGCTCTGGGAGGAATAACAGGTCATATGGTTAACCTTCATGAAGAAGGCTTGGTAAAAAAACTTTTAGATGTTCAAAGTTTTGATTTAAGCGCCGTATCATCTCTTAAAAACAACAAAAATCACTTCGAAATAGATGCATCTTTTTATGCAGATATTTCAAACCCTGGTAATGCTGTTAATAGGTTGGACGTAGTAATTTTAAGTGCCTTAGAAATAGATACAAAATTTAATGTAAATGTAATTACCGGTTCAGATGGGGTATTTAGAGGAGCATCTGGTGGACACAGCGACACTGCTGCTGGATCAAAAGTATGTATTGTTGTAGCACCTTTAGTGAGAGGTAGAATTGCTACAGTAAAAGAAAAAGTATTAAATATAGTAACACCAGGTAGTACAATAGATGTTTTAGTAACTGATCATGGCGTTGCAGTTAATCCAAATCGAAAAGACATAATAGATAAACTAAAAGAAAGCAAAGTAAAAATTATTGACATAAATGACCTAAGAGAAATGGCAGAAAAAATTACAGGGAAACCTGAAAAGATAAATTATACAGATAAAGTTGTAGGTCTTATAGAATATAGAGATGGATCAATTATTGACAAAGTATATCAGGTAAAATAATGATAAAAATATATTAAAAACATTAGGAGGAAATAATGGGCAAAAATATAGTTGAAAAGATTCTAGGAAATCATCTTGTAGAAGGGTCTTTAGATAAAGGTGAAGAAATATCAATAAAAATTGACCAGACACTTACACAGGATGCCACAGGAACCATGTCATATTTAGCTTTTGAAACTTTAAACATTCCGAAAGTTAAAACGGAAACTTCTGTAAGCTATATAGATCACAACACATTACAGACGGGATTCGAAAATGCAGATGATCACGTATTTTTACAAACAGTAGCTGAAAAATATGGAATATACTGTTCAAAAGCAGGTAACGGCATTTGTCATAAACTCCATGTGGAAAGATTTGCTATTCCGGGAAAAACACTACTCGGTGCAGATAGCCACACACCTACATCAGGTGCTGTTGGTTCAATAGCTATTGGAGCCGGAGGGTTAGATGTAGCTTTAGCGATGGCAGGAGAGGCGTTTAGCTTAACTGTACCTAAAGTAATAAATGTTCAATTAGAAGGAACTCTAAAACCAGGAGTCTCAGCAAAGGATGTATCTTTATACCTATTAAGTAAGGTTGGCGTAAAAGGTGGAGTTAATAAAATCATGGAATACTCCGGTGAAGGAATAAAGGGTTTCTCTATTCCTGAAAGAGGTACAATGACAAATATGGGAGCTGAAATGGGACTTACTACATCTGTTTTCCCAAGTGACGAAATTACCAAAGAATACATGAAAGCCCAGGGAAGAGAAGAAGAATGGGTTGAATTAAAAGCAGACGAAGATGCAAAATACGATGAGGTGATCAGAGTAAATTTAAATGAACTCCAACCATTACTAGCTAAACCTCACATGCCTGACCTTGTAGATAAAGTTGAAAACTACAAAGATAAAAAAATAGATCAAGTATTTATAGGAAGTTGTACTAACGCATCTTATGTTGATATAGCAAGAGCAGCAAAAATATTAAAAGGTAAAAAAGTACATAGAAACGTTAGTCTATGTGTAGCTCCAGGATCAAAGCAAGTTTTTGAAATGATAATAAGAGACGGCATACTCAACGACTTAGTATCAGCAGGAGCAAGAATCTTAGAAAGTGCCTGCGGACCATGTGTTGGAATAGGGCAAGCACCAAAATCAGGAGCAGTATCCCTTAGAACTTCTAACAGAAACTTCTTAGGGAGAAGCGGTACAAAAGATGCAGGCATATATTTAGTTAGTCCTGAAACTGCTGCTGCGAGTGCAGTAAAAGGCTATTTTGATACGGCAGAAGATTTAGAAATACTAAACAATGTTAAAGAGACAGAAGATTATATACTAGATGACAGTATGATTATAAAGCCATCATCAGAAGATGTTGAAGTAGTAAAAGGACCTAACATAGGAGAAATGCCAATTAAAGAAGAACTTCAAAATGAGATGAACTGTGAAGTAGTAATAAAAACAGAAGATAATATAACTACAGATGATATAATGCCGGCAGGAGCAAAAATACTACCTTTAAGATCTAATATACCTAAAATTTCAGAATACGTATTTTCTGTAATAGATGAAGGATTTGTAGAAAGAGCAAAAAAAGCAGGCAAATCAGTAATTGTTGGAGGAGAAAATTACGGACAGGGATCAAGTCGTGAACACGCTGCTATAGCTCCGATGTATCTAGGTATTCAGGCTGTTGTTGCTAAATCCTTTGCAAGAATCCATAAAAAGAATCTTATAAACTTTGGAATAATTCCTTTAACATTTGAAAGAAAAGAAGATTACGACAATATTAAACAGGGAGATTTCTTAAAAATTAAAAACTTAAAAGAGCAGATAATGAATGACCAAGTAGAAGCCGAATTTGAAGAAAATAAAGTAAGTTTAAAGCTTGAATTATCAGAAAAAGACAGGCTTGTACTTAAAGAAGGCGGTAAACTTAACTTTATTAGAAACAAAAACAGATAACATTTTCAAAAACGGTTCCTTGGAGCCGTTTTTTATCTTATATTATTTGATATTAAAACAAATACATTTGCAACAAGGAGAGAAAAAATGACTAAAAAATCAAAAGTACTTAGAAAACTATTAGAAAGTGATGATTTAATTATTGCTCCAGGTGCTACTACAGCATTATTTGGTAGATTAGTAGAAAATGCTGGATTTCCAGTAGTATATGCAACGGGGGCTGGTATTGCAAATATGAATTTTTGTATACCAGACTATAATCTTGTAACTATGAGCGAAAACCTACAGATTGCCAAGAGAATAAATGATGCTGTAGGTATTCCAGTTATAGCAGATGTAGATGATGGTTATGGAGCACCGATAAATGTATATAGAACGGCAAAAGAATATTCAAAAATAGGCATAGCAGGAATACAAATGGAAGATCAGCAGAATCCAAAACGATGTGGACACTTTGAAGATCATATAGTAATACCTATTGAAGATATGGTTGCTAAAATTAAAGCAGCAAAAGATGGTTCAGAGGATCCGGACATGGTTATTATTGGAAGAACCGATGCTATATCAGCTACAGGAAGTTTTGAAGAAGCCATAAAAAGAGCACTAGCTTACAGTGAAGCCGGGGCAGATATGATTTTTATCGAAGCACCAAAAAACATAGAAGAGATGGCAGAAATACCAAAAAGAATTAATGTACCTACTATATTAAATATGGTGGAAAAAGGGAAAACACCAATGATACCTAATGATGAAATCAAAAAATTAGGATATAAGATGGTAATTTATGCAAATGCAACTCTTAAGGCTCAAATATTAGGAACCGAAAGAATTCTTGAATACTTGAAGAACAACGGAACAACAGATGGTTGTGATGACGAGTTAATGGTGACGTCCAATAAAAGACATGAAATATTAGATAAGGAATTATATCAAAATTTAATTAAAAAGTATGAATAATATTTTAAGACTATATTAAAATCAACGTAAATTATAAGGAGAGACATATGACAATGAAGAAGTTCCCCTGTGTATATATGAGGGGTGGAACAAGTAAAGCTGTTATATTTCACAAACAAGATTTACCAGAGGATAAAGAAGAATGGAAAGATATATTTTTAAAGGTTATGGGATCTCCTGATATTAAACAGATTGATGGAATGGGAGGTACCGTATCTTCAACTAGTAAAATTGCAGTCATATCACCATCACAAGAAGAAGGAATAGATGTAAATTATGATTTCTATCAGGTAGATATATTAATACCCAGAGTAGATGATTCTGGAAACTGTGGAAACATTTCATCAGCTGTAGGCCCCTTTGCTGTAGATGAAGGATTAGTAAAAGCTGTAGAACCCGTTACGAAAGTAAGAGTACTAAATACTAATACGAATAAAATAATAGAAGAATATGTAAAAGTTAAAGATGGAAAAGCTGAAGTATATGGAAAGGAAAAAATTCCAGGTGTTCCAGGGACCGGCTCCGGAATACATATGTACTTTGAAAATCCTGGAGGTTCTGTTACAGGCAAGATATTTCCAACTGGAAACAAAAAAGATATAATAAAAACTTCAAGGAACAAAGCAATTGAGACAACAATTATAGACTGTGGAAATCCATTTGTTTTTATAAAAGCAGAAGATATAGGCTTAAAAGGAACTGAACTTTTAGAATTAAATGCAGATAAAGACAAAATGAAGCTAATTGAAGAAATAAGAGGAAAAGCAGCAGAAAAATTAGGCTTTGTAGACTTTTGGGAAAAAGCAGAAACCGAATCAACATCCATACCTAAGGTTTCTATAATTTCGAAATCCCAAGATTATTTAGACTTAGATAAAAATAAAATAAAAAAAGAAGAAATGGATTTATGTGTAAGAGCAATATCAGTAGGGAGTGTACACAAAGCATATCCTGTTACCTGCTATGTAGCTACAGGAGCTGCAGCTAAAATAAAAGGAACATTAGTACAGGAAATAGTAGAAATAGATGATGAAAATAACACTGTTAAAATTGGACATACAAGTGGAACAGGTAAAATAGAAGTAATTATTGAAGAAGAACAAGTTAAAAAAGTTGGAGTTGTTAGAACAGCAAGAAGAATCATGGATGGGAACATATACATAAAATAACTTCAGATCGTTTAATGACAACAAGCATATCGAAGGAGAAATTTATGACTGACTTAATAACATTAATTTTAATTGGAACTTTAGGATATATAATATTTTACATCATAAAACTACCATCAGCAGCAATGATAGGTCCTATGATATCTATAGTGGCAGCATTTTTTATGGGAGTAAGAATAGTTTCCTTTGATAGCAGATTACTATTTATTCTTCAATCGTTACTTGGAGTATATATTGGTATAAGTGTAAACAGAGAAAATCTAAAGCAGATAAAAAAACTATCAAAACCTGCGATACTAATGGTAATTTGGACATTCTTCATATCATTTGGTTTGGGTTTTGTTTTAATAAAATTTAAAGGGGTAGAACCAGTTACTGCTTTTTTAAGTACCAGTCCAGCAGGAGTTTCAGAAATGTCTATGCTGGCTGTCTCTGTTGGAGCTGATATTACTATAGTAAGCATTTTTCAACTATCAAGATTGATAATTACAATGCTTGTGGTAGTTCCTATTTTTCTGAAGATACACGGTGTAGATACAGAAAAAGAAGGTTACATATCAGGAGTAAAAAGAAGAACGAAATATTTAAAGAATTCTTTTTTGAGAAAAAATACTTCAGAAGATGAAAAACCTAAAAATCATAAATATATATATACTTTAATAATTGGATTAATAGGTTCTTTTGTTGCAGATACTTTGGGAGTGCCGGGAGGTCCTTTAATAGGAGCTATATTTCTAATTGCAGCAGTTTCACTATCAGGGATATACTTGCATCCTGTGCCTCAAAAATACAAAAAAATCATCATTATAGGAGTAGGTATATCTGTAGGAACAAGTATAGTTAAAAATCAAAATGTAAGTGTTGGAGACTATATGTTTTACCTTACACTATTTGTAGTGATTATGTTTTCAACAGCCTTTTTACTTTCACGAGTTATAAAGAAAATTACAGGTTGGGATGAACTCACCTGCTTACTAGCCACAGCACCGGCAGGTATTACACCTATTACAGTTCTTGCTTACTCACATGATTGTAAAGCACTTGAAGTAGTAATGATTCAACTGACTAGGTTTTTAACAGTTAAAGCTGTAATCTGGCCGATTATAATGATTATCGTATAGAACCAAAAATAATTAAATATAAATTGAAGGAGATTAAAATGACGAAAATTAAAATGGAAATTCCCATCGTAGAGATGGATGGAGATGAAATGACCAGAATCATCTGGAAATGGGTAAAAGAAAAACTTATTGAACCATATGTAGATTTAAAAACTGAGTATTATGATCTAGGTTTAAAAAATAGAGATAACACAGATGACCAGGTAACAATTGATTCAGCTAATGCTATTAAAAAATATGGGGTTGGAGTTAAATGTGCCACAATTACAGCAAATACAGACAGAAAAGAAGAATATAACTTAAAAAGGATTTCGAAAAGTCCTAATGGAATTATAAGAAAAATAATAGATGGTACAATTTTTAGAAAACCTATTATTCTAGATACTGTTGAACCTTTAATACCTAGTTGGAAAAAACCGATTACAATAGCAAGACATTCTTATGGAGATATTTATTCTTCGGTAAGTCTTGAAGTGCCTAAAGATACTAAAGCAGAAATAGTTTTAACTGATAAAAACAACAATGAAGTAAGAAGAACTATATATGATTTCCAAGAATCTGGTGTTGTAATGGGTGAGTACAATTTAGACTCTTCCATAAGGAAATTTGCAGAAGCATGTTTTAAATATGCTGTTGAACAAAAATCCGATTTAATATTTTCAACTAAAGATACTATTACTAAAGAATACGACTTTAAATTTAAAGATATTTTCAATGAACTATATGAAGACAAATATAAAGAAGAATTTGATAAAATTGGAATAAATTTTATGTATACATTAATAGATGATGCAGTGGCAAGAGTAATTCGGTCAGAAGGGGGCATGATATGGGCATGTAAAAATTACGACGGAGATGTAATGAGTGATATGCTGGCGACTGTATATGGAAGCTTATCTCTTATGACCTCAGTATTGATTTCTCCTGAAGGAGCTTATGAATACGAAGCAGCTCACGGCACTGTTACAAGACACTACTACAGACATTTAGAGGGAGAAGTAACCTCAACCAACCCAATTGCAACTATATTTGCGTGGTCAGGAGCCCTCCA
The DNA here is from genome assembly GCA_011390775.1 of Clostridia bacterium. Taxonomy (GTDB): domain Bacteria; phylum Bacillota; class Clostridia; order Tissierellales; family Dethiosulfatibacteraceae; genus UBA8670. The sequence goes on from JAABRS010000016.1 coordinate 20,014, forward strand.
AAAAAGAGGAGAATTAGATTCAAACGAAAAATTAGTAAAATTTGCCGATGCTTTAGAAAAAGCTACAATAAAAACCTATGATTCCGGTATAATTACAAAAGACTTGATGAATAAATCTACAGCTCTAA
>JAABRS010000162.1 GCA_011390775.1 Clostridia bacterium
AAATCACATACTCCTGCCATATTTAGAAAGCTCCACCACATTTCTAAATACATATACATTTTTACCTTACTGTTATCTAATGATAAAGGATCTATTTTTTCAAAAATTGAAAATTGTTTCAATCCATCTAATACTGGTCCTTTTGATGCAAACATAGTATCATGTGCAGCTTGCATATGATCTGCACCAGTAGGAGAAAGAACATATCCCATTCCTACTCCTGTCTTACCTCTTGGTTCATGCATTGGTAGTTCTTGTCCTTTTACCTGCATAGCATAATCGATAGAATTTCCACCAATAATTTCTGCTGCTCTTTTTGTTCCCATAGATAATATTTCGCCAATTCCTTGTTTTTTGTTTATTTTATCTATCAATTGAAGTATTGCATCTTCGTTTCCAAATTTAAGCTCTATACCATCAGTATGAGATTTGTCAATTAATCCTTCCTCATAACATTCCATTGCAAAGGCAATGCTAACTCCTGTAGATATAGTGTCTAAGCCATATCTATTACACATTTCATGGGCTTTTGCTATAATCTCTAAATTCCCATTGCTACATAAGGATCCAAATGCACCAACTGTCTCATATTCAGGGCCTCCAAAACTAGGGTCTACTTTGAATTTATCATTTTCTAATTCTACTACTCTTTTACATCTAACTGGACAAGCATAGCATCCTTCTCTTTTCTTGAGTATTGTATCAGTCATTTTTTCTCCAGATATTTCCGATGCTTTTTCAAAATAACCTTCTTTGAAATTTCTTGTAGGTAATATTCCTGATTTATTGAATGAATTAACTCCACCTGCTGTACCATGCTTATATAAACCTAAAGACAAAGGACTTTCTTTAAAATATTTTGAGTACCATTTAGATATTTCAATAATTTTATCCTTATCATAGAACTCAATCTGATTACTTCCATAAACAGCTATTGCCTTAAGATTTTTACTACCCATTAATGCGCCTAATCCGTTTCTACCACATACATGTTTTAAATCATTTACTATACAAGAATACAACACACCGTTTTCTCCTGAAGGTCCAATTAAAGAAATTTTTGCATTTTTATTTTTAATCTTTTCCTTTATTTTATTGTATGCTGTACCTGTTTCGAGTCCCCACAAATCACCAGCTTCTCTTATTTCTATTTTACCATTTTCTATGTATAAAAAGACTGGTTTCTCTGATTTATTTTTTAAAATCAATCCATCATAACCAGCTTTTTTTAGTTCTGCAGCAAAAAAACCACCAGATTCTGCATTTCCAAAGCCTCCTGTTAGTGGGGATTTTCCGCCAATAACAATTCTGGATGTTCCTGCAGCGGGTATACCCGACATAACTCCTGTCATATAATATAAGTTGTTTTCTACAGGGTCTAAAGGTTCATAATTATCGTTGTTTTCTTTATTTAAATAATAACTAATCAAACCTTTTCCACCCATATATTTTCTCATTAATGTTTCGCTTATTTCTTCTACCTTAATGACTCTTGTATTTAAATCAATTATGCCAATTTTTCCGATATATCCATACCTCATGTTTCACCTCCTATAAATAATGAATTGATCCATCTTCCAAATCATGAAATACTTCTTGAAATACTTCTGATATTGTTGGATGTGGGTGTATGCATTTCACCATTTCTTCAGACGTAGCCTCTAAATTCATTGCTACTACAGCTTCTGCTATTAAATTAGTACCGTGAATACCAAAAATATGGACACCTAGTATTTCTCCTGTATCATTATTTACTATAGCCTTTATAAGACCATTTTCACATCCTTCTATTTTTGACTTCCCATTTGCCATAAAAGGAAATCTACCTACTTTAACATTTTTATATTTATCATTAGCTTCTTTTTCAGTTATTCCTACAGTAGCTATTTCAGTGTTTGTGTAAATAGCATTTGGAATTTTACCATAATCCATTTTGCTTTTTAATCCGCAAATATGTTCTACTGCTATAATAGCTTCCATTGAAGCAGTGTGGGCTAACATGGATTTTCCATTAACATCTCCCACTGCATAGATATTTGGTACATTTGTTTGGAGAAAAAGATTTGTTTTGATGAAATTTTTATCTGTTTTTATTCCTGCATTTTCAATTCTTAAATTATCATAAACTGCACTTCTTCCTACTGCCATAAGTATTTCATCAAAGTATAATTCTTTTTTAGCATTATTTCTTTTATATATTAATGTGTTTTCTTTGATTTCCATTGCTTGAGATGAAGTTTCAATTTTTATTCCTTCTCTTATTAAATATTCTGTAGCTAATTGTTGAATTTCCTCATCTATCATAGGCAAAATACTGTCCATAAATTCTATTATTGTTACGTCAGAACCCGCTTTTTTTAAGAAATAACCCAACTCTACTCCTATTACACCACCACCAATTATGGCACAAGATTTAGGTATATAGTCTAAGTTTAATATATCCGTACTATCTAAAACTTTTGCTTCAGAGTCAATATCTATAGGTAGTTTCTTAGGATTAGAACCTGTAGCAATGATTATATTTTTTGCTTTTATCGTGTTTCCATTTACAATTATACTGTTTTTATCAATAAGTTCTGCATCTCCCTGTAATAGCTCTACTCCATTTCCTACTAGGACTCCTTCTATACCGGAGACTAGTTGATCAACTATACTATTTTTCTTGTTTAATAATTTTTTCATGTCGATTTTTACTTTTTCTACATCTATATTTGTTAGTCCATAGCTGCTTGCATGTTTTATTTCTTCTAAAATATTAATAGATTTAAGAAAAGCTTTAGTAGGTATACATCCAACATTTAAACATGTACCACCAATTTTATTTCTTTCTATGAGTATTACTTTTTTGTTTAATTGTGAGGCTCTTATTGCAGAAACATATCCTCCAACTCCTCCTCCAATTACAGCTATGTCATATTCTTTACTCAAACTTATTCCCCCTTATATCAATAATTCCAATGGATTTTCCAGCAGTTCTTTAATTGATTTAATAAACTTGGAAGCTAATAATCCATCTATTATTCTGTGATCTACTGTTAGTACAAAATTGGCTAAAGGTTTAATCTCAACTATCTTTTCTCCGTTTTTTTCTACTACAACCGGTTTATCTTTCGTAGAGCTTACAGCAAGTATTCCTGATTCTGGAGGATTAATCACAGCTGTAAATTCGTCAATTCCAAACATTCCCAAATTTGATATTGTAAATGTCCCACCGCTGTAATCTTCAGGTATCAATTTACCTTGTCTTGCTTTATTAACTAGATATTTTGTTTCATTAGATAAAGTACCTAAAGTCTTGTTTTGAGCATTTTTTATAACCGGTACAATTAGACCTTCTTCTGCAGCTACTGCTATACCTATGTTTATTGATTCATATTCTGTGATTTCTTCATCTACTAAGGATGAATTTACTTCAGGATGCTTTTTTAAGGATTTTACTACAGCTAGAGTAATAAAATCTGTTATTGATATTTTTATTTTGTTTTTACTTTCAATTTGTTTTTTTAAGGTAATTACTTCTTCCATATTTATTTCATTTTTGAAATAAATATGTGGTGCTTCAGATTTGCTTCTAGCTAATCTTTCTCCAATTATTTTTCTTACACCTTCATATTTGTGAACTTTTAGTATTTTTTTACTACTATCCGTTTCATAAGTATTAATATTCTCTTCGTGTTTTCTTTCCTTTATAACTCTTTCAACATCTTCTTTTACTATCTTACCTCTTGCACCTGTTCCATCTATTTCATCAATATTTATGTTATAATTATCTGCTAAGTTTCTAGCAACAGGTGATATTTTTATTTGATTTTCTTCTTCATATTTAATTATGTCTGACTCTTTAATACCGTTTTCAAAACCTGTTCCTTCTATATCGTTTAATATTAATTCTAAATTTTTTTCATCAATATATTTTTTTGCTCTTGGTGAAATTTTAATAATTTCTCTATCTTTTTCTTCTTTTGTTTTAGTTAGTTTTTCAATAGATTTTTCTTCATTCTTTCCAACTGATTCTTTTTGAATTTTTTGTTCATTTTTACCGTCTTGAAGTAAATCTGATATATCTTCGTCTTCTTCACCTATTACAGCTATAGGTTCAAATACTTCATACTCTTCGCCCTCTTCACCAATAATCTTTCTTACTACTCCACTCTTCGTTGCCTCTATATCTATATTGGTTTTATCTGTAGTTATTTGAAAGAAGTTTTCACCTTTTTCTACTTTATCGCCTTCTTTTTTATACCACTTTATTAACTTACCAGTTTTCATATTGAAACCTGATTTAGGCATTATAATTA
>JAABRS010000163.1 GCA_011390775.1 Clostridia bacterium
ACAAATAAAACAGTTTAAAAAAATGGAAATAAAAAAACTTACTGAAGATATAGATTTCAATAAGATAGAAGGTTTACGCCTGGAAGCTAGGCAGAAGTTAAATAAACTTAAACCAGAATCCATCGGACAGGCATCAAGAATTTCAGGAGTTTCACCAGCTGATATAAATGTACTACTGATATATTTAGAACAGCAAAGGAGATTAAAAAAACAAGATGAGTAATATAAATTATTTAGAAAATTTACTAAAAAAAATAGAAATATCATATAATAGAGAAAGTCTTGAGAAATTTGAAAAATATAAAAACTTATTAATTGAATGGAATAAAAAAATTAATATAACTTCAATAGATGATGAAGAAGAGATTTATCTAAAACACTTTATTGATAGTGTTATTATAAAAAAGTATGTTATAATTAAAAAAGAGGCAAAAACTATAGATATAGGTACCGGCGGTGGTTTTCCTGGTATACCTTTAAAGTTAATAGATAACGAAATGAAAATAACTTTACTAGATTCTTTAAATAAGAGGATAAAATTTCTTGATGAAGTAGTAAAAGAATTAGATTTAAAAGATGTAGAGTGTATACACGGTAGAGCTGAAGAATTTGGACAGAATATAAATTATAGAGAGAAATATGACTACGGATTTTCTAGGGCTGTGGCTTCTTTAAATGTTCTTTTGGAATATGTACTACCATTTATCAAAAAAGATGGCTTATTTATAGCATTTAAAGGATCAAACTTTAATGACGAAATTCAAGATAGTAAAAATGCTTTAAAAATATTAGGTGGAGAAGTTATAGATTTAAAAGAATATAATTTACCGGAAAGTGATATTTCCAGAAGTTTAATTGTAATTAAAAAAATTAAAAATTCACCAAAGAAATATCCAAGAAGACCGGGAACACCAAATAAAAAACCATTATAGGAGAATACATGAATAATAAAGAAATAGTAAAAATCGACTTAGAAAAAATCACACCAAATAGATACCAACCTAGAGAAATATTTAGAGACGAAACTTTGTTAGAACTTAAAGATTCAATTATATCCTATGGAATCATACAGCCAATATCAGTAAGAAAATTAGATGAAGATAACTATGAAATAGTAGCTGGAGAGAGAAGATTTAAAGCAGCTAAATTAGCCGGACTTAGAAAAATACCTTCAATTGTAGTTGAAATAGAAGAAAAAGATTCAGCTAATATAGCATTAATTGAAAATATCCAAAGGGAAGATCTAAACTTTATAGAAGAAGCTAAGGCTTATGCTCAAATAATGAAGGAATTTAAAATAACTCAGGAAGAATTATCAAGAAAAATAGGTAAAAATCAATCAACTATTGCTAACAAACTTAGAATTTTAAAACTCCCAGAAAAAATAAAAGAAAAACTACTTACAAATGATCTCACTGAAAGACACGGAAGAGCATTACTAAAAATAAAAGATGGAAATATTCAAGAAGAAATCATAAATAAGGTAATAGAAAAGAATTTAAACGTTAAAGATACTGAAAGACTTATAAAATCAGTTAATGAAAAGATAGATAAAGAAGAAAAACCAAGTAATCAAAACATAAGAAATTTTATCAACTATAAAATATATATAAATACAATAAGAAATGCTTACAAAGAGATTTTGAAAACAGGAATTAATGCAAAATTTGAAGAAAAAGAAAAGGACGACTATATAGAAGTCAAAGTAAAAATTCCGAAAAATAATTTATAAAGGTGGAGCTATGGGTAAAATTGTAACAATTTTTAATCAAAAAGGTGGAGTAGGAAAAACGACTACGAATGTTAATTTATCAGCAATATTATCGGAAAAAAATAAAAAAATATTATCTGTAGATATAGATCCTCAGGGAAATTCTACCAGTGGATTTGGAATAGAAAAAGATAAGGTAGAATATACAATTTACGATTGCATTATGAATGAAATAGATTTAGAAGAAGCTATATTAAAAACTGATAAAGAAAATCTGGATGTAATACCAGCAAATATAGAACTTGCCGGTGCAGAAATAGAACTTACAAAGTCTAAATACAGAGAAAATACCTTGAGAAAAAAATTAGTTACTATAAAAGATAGATACGATTATATATTTATTGATTGTCCACCATCATTAGGATTGCTATCTATAAATGCTCTAACTGCAGCTGATTCAGTAATTATACCTATACAGTGTGAATATTATGCACTAGAAGGAGTAAGTCAACTGGTAAATACAGTTAAATTAGTAAAGAGAACACTAAATCCTTCTTTAGAAATTGAAGGAATAGTACTAAATATGTTTGATGGAAGAACAAATTTATCTATTCAAGTAGTGGAAGAGGTAAAAAAATACTTTAAAAACAAAGTTTATACATCTATAATACCAAGAAATGTAACCTTGGCAGAAGCACCTAGTTATGGAATGTCGGTATTTGACTATGATAATAAATCCAAAGGTTCAAAAGCATATGAAAGTTTAGCTGAAGAATTTTTAAAAAGAAATTAAAGGGGAGTTTTAGATGGCTAAAAAAAGAAAAGCTTTAGGAAGAGGATTATCAGCACTAATAAGTGAAGATTTAGATAAAGTAGATGAGAGTAATATAGTAGATATAGATCTTAGCTTAATCGAACCAAATCCTAACCAACCTAGAAAAACATTTGATAGTGATAAAATACAGGAACTTGCTGATTCAATAAAAGAACACGGTCTAATTCAACCTATTATAGTTAAAAAAGTTGATGAAAACTATCAAATAATAGCTGGGGAGAGAAGATGGAGAGCCTGTATTGAATTAGGTATGGATAAAATACCAGCAATCGTACGAGATTTAGATAATAAAAGCCAAACGGAAATGGCTTTGATTGAAAATATTCAAAGAGAAGACCTTAATCCAATAGATGAAGGAATCGCATATCATTTACTGATTGAAAGATACGATTTAACACAAGAAGAATTAGCTAAAGTGGTTGGTAAGAGTAGAGTATATGTAACGAATATAATGAGATTATTAAAATTATGTGATTTAGCAAAGGATAAAATAAGAGAAGGAAAGATAAGCCAGGGACATGGAAAAATCCTTATAGGATTGTCAGAAAATAGACAAACTCAGCTGATAAATAGGATTATTAATGAAAAATTATCTGTTAGAGATCTGGAAAAAATAGTTAAAAGTCTTAAAAATGATAATAAAAAAGTAACTGAAAAAAAACCAAAAGAAGCATATATATTAAACTTAGAAGAAGAACTTCAAAGCGCTTTAAATGCTGAAATTAAAATAAAAAATAAAGGGAAAAAGAAGAAAATAGAAATATTTTTTAACGATGACACTCAGTTAGATAATATTTACAAAATATTAACAAATAACCCTAATAAATAATTGACAAAAAAATAACAATAAAGTATAATAACCGAAGAAATGAAGAATCTCGGTTATTATTTATTTTTATATAAAATAGGAGGTTAAAAAGTGCAAAAAGCTATGAATTTGAAAGAAAATCACGAAAATTTTAAAGAATTGAAAGCTTATATTAAAGATCATAAGGGTGAGCAAGGTATTTTAATGCAAACGTTACACAAAGCCCAAAAGTTATTTGGATATCTACCAATAGAGGTGCAAAAATTTATATCAGAAGAAACAAAGACACCTATGGCAGAAATATATGGAGTTGCAACTTTTTATACGCAATTTTCTTTGACAAAAAAAGGAAAGCACGTAATATCAGTATGTATGGGAACTGCATGCTATGTAAAAAATGCTCAACTGATACTTGATAGATTAAAAAAAGAACTTGGTGTAGATGAAGGAAAAACTACTAAGGATGATTTATTTACTTTGGATGCTACTAGATGCTTAGGATGCTGTGGTTTAGCACCAGTAATAATGATTGGGGAAGATGTATACGGAAAGATAACCCCAGATGATGTACCGAAAATTTTAGCTAAATATAAATAGGGTAGGAGGTAATTAAATGAAATCTTTAGAAGAATTAAAAAAATTAAGAGATGAATCTAAAAAAAACTTAGAGATGAGAGATACAAATAAAAAAACAAGAATAGTAGTAGGAATGGCAACTTGTGGAATATCAGCTGGTGCAAGACCAGTACTACAAACGTTAATAGAAGAAGTAGATAATAATAATTTAAACGACGTTCAAGTAGTACAGACGGGATGTATTGGAATATGCAGATATGAACCTATTGTAGAGGTTACTAGACCTGGCGAAGAAAAGGTAACATATATATTTGTAGATAGTC
>JAABRS010000164.1 GCA_011390775.1 Clostridia bacterium
AAAATGACCTCCACTCAACCATCCTGCGATTCCTCCAACTTTAACAGCTCTTCCACCTATTATATTACCTTCATTGCTGGAGTTCCTAACAAAAGTATATGAATTAGAATTATATTGAGCCCCAATTATTCCTCCTGCTGCACCCCTATCACCTAAATTTATATCTCCTTCGTTATGACAATTTTCAATTTTACTAGACCATGCATATGGTGAACTTATTTGACAATTCCCTAAACCTACAATACCACCAGCATATATTTCACTATTATGATTTGAAATTATATCTATTTTATTAGTACAGTTACTGATAAGTCCTGTACTATATCCTGCAATTCCACCTATACCGCTATTGTTTGTTGGAGCTTCTGTTAATTCTATCTTTCCACTTTCAATTATTAGGTTAGAGATAACTCCATTTTCTCCTAGATAACCAAATAATCCATAGTTATCACTAAATGATATATCAGTTATTGTTAAACCCTCCATTTTAAAATTATCTCCATTAAAATTTCCCATGAATCTATGGTTATAATCTTTACCTATAGGAACCCATTCTTTTCCTGAAAGATTTATATCTCCAGATAGTTTAAAATATTTATCTGTATATTTGTTTCCGTTGTTTACATTATATGCAAATTGAGCCAGTTGATTGGCAGTAGAAATTTCATAAGCTGTTTCTTCTGATGAACCATCCCCTCCATCAAATGGATATATATCAGATGATTCAATTTCTATTCCCCATACAGCAGGATATGACATCCATACGGTACTATAGCCATCTGTATATGTAAAAAATCCTTCTTTGGTTGTTGGAGTGAGATAATCATCGATATTATAAATGGTAGGACTACTACCAAACTCTATAAAGGTTTCAGCAATAATTTCTCCATCTACAGTTATAGTAGGTTTGTCACTACCATTATGCCAGGCTCTTGCTCCAGTACCATTTTCAGATAATACATCTCCTTTAACTACCACTGAAGCTTCATAAGTCGCCCCAACACCATTTCCATCTTCACTATAAGAAATAGAATCTCCTTGAATTACAGCGCTACCTCCACTACTTGCAAAAGAGCCATAGCCGTACATTCCATATGTTATAGCACTACCTGAAACACTTACAAAAGAATTTTCATGAATAGATTTTACACCAAAACTATTATTACCATGAGATATTGAATCTCCACCAATATATATTTTCCCTCCACTCGCAGCTCTTGCACTATCCCCTGAGTTAGCAGTTGATGTAACATCTCCTTTTACTACAGCAGTAGAATTATCTGCATCTATTCCTCTATAATATGATTCTATATTGCCATGAATTGTAACATTCGAATTGTCATGTAATAGTACTGCGATACTATTTAAAGATTTGACATTGTTATGTATTTCTGCAAAAGAATTACTTCCTGTAGTATATACACCCATCATGAGGTTGCCTGATACATCTACGTTATTAAGAACAGTAGCTTTACCTTCAGAAATATATACCCCGTAAATTGCAACTCCACTATTTCCACTAGCTATAACATTAGTTACTTTTATTTTTCCTCCGTTTTTTATGCTTATAACATCTCTTCTATCATATATACTACCTGATGCTAGACTACTACCCATAACATTAAACTCGCCTTGTCCAGTTAAGTCAATATCGCCTCCTAGATCAACTTCAACTGTAGTATCACCTATATTAGATGCACTAAGATTAAAACCATTTAAGTCAAAGGTTATCTTTTTGCCAGTGATGTAAATTTTACCTACATAATTAACGTTTTTTAATAAAGTGATAATATCTCCATCAACTGAATTTGTTAAAGCATCTGCAAATAATAAATATTCTGTTTCACCAATTTTACATTCAGGATCACTTATACCAAAACCTTCTAAACCTATCCCCCCAAACATTGAAAATACCATTATAAATGTCAATAACCAACTTAAAATTTTCTTATACATTCCTTAATCCTCCTCATAGATTATAGTTTTATTAATATTTTCTTTTAACAGTTTAAAAATTTTTTGAGTATCCTTTATGTCTGATAATGTTCCTGTAATTCCCCTTTCTTTCAAATCAAAACTAACATATAGATTCTCTTTTTTTCTTATTAGAATAGATATAATTTCATCTTCTTTGAGCGAAATCTTTTGTTCATTACTATTTACAGGTATTAACTCAACAAGACTATCTGCAACAACTAATTGATATTTGGTTGTTTTAAAAAATCCTGTTTTGACTTTAATATAGTAATCCACCTCCATAAACACCACCTCATTATTGATTATACTATTATTTTATAGTTAAAAGTTTTATTTAAGCTATTTGTCAATGACAATATTTTGGCATGATTTGTGACAAAAATATTGTGCATAAATATATACTTTGATATAATCTAGTAAATGGGGGTGTAGGAATGAATTTTAATGAAAAACTTGATTTTTTAATGAACTTAACAAAGACAAAAAATAGCGATTTAGCTATGTATACTTCACTGGATTCTTCATATATAAGTAGACTTAGACGGGGCAAAAGAAATTTAGCAAAGAGTGAAAATTATGTAAAATATATGGCAGACTATTTTATTAAACATATTACAGAGAGTTATCAAAGAAAGGCAGTTTTAGAAGCTTTAAAAAATAGTGGGATTATTAACAACGGAAGCAAAGATACATCTCAAATTTTATATGAATGGCTTACAGATGAAAAGGAAGGAGAAAGCAAGGCAATTGAAGGATTTCTAGAAGGATTTTCGAATTTTCAATTTAAAAAAACCGAGAATTGGGGAACTACTGTTAGTAGTAATAAGATTATTAAAGATGATGTTAAGATATACAAAGGGATAGATGGTAAAAGAGAAGGAGTCACAGATTTTTTATCTCTTGTTTTAGAAGAAAATCAACCTCAAACTCTTTTGCTTTTTAGTGATGAAAGCATGGAATGGCTGACAGGGAGCATAGCCTTTAAAGATAAGTGGAAAGAGCTTATGATACAAGTTATATTAAGGGGAAACAAAATCAAAATAATACACACAGTAAGTAGAAATCTCTACGAAATGTTAGCATCAATATCAGAATGGATGCCTTTGTATATGACTGGAGCCATAGAACCATATTATTACCCAAGAAAAAGAGATGGAATTTTCAAAAGAACTATGTTTATAGCACCTAACACAGCAACTCTTACAGCAACGGGAGTTGGAAACATGGAAGATAGTACAATCAACTACTTGGTTCAAAATATTAAAGCTGTGAAGGGAATGGAAACAGAATTTAATAATTACTTGAGATTATGTAAGCCTTTAATGAAAATTTTCAATAAAAACAGCAGAAAAGAGTATTTAGATACTCTATCTGAATTTGAGAAAGAACAGGGAGATATTATTCTCAAAACCAAGCCTCTCTCCTTAGCAACGATGCCTCTAAATACAGCCAATAAAATAATAAGTAGAATTAATTATGATGAAAAAATCGAATTAAAAGAATACATAAAAAAGAGAAGAAAGATTTTTGAAGAAAATCTTAATAATTATAAATTTGAGGATATAATAACTATACCTAAAATAGAAGAAGTAAAATCTGAAAATGTTATGATTAATTTTTCAAATATATTAGGATTAGAACCGGTTTACTACAAAAAAAATGAATTAATAGAACATTTAGAAAATATTAAAACGATTAATGATAAATACAATAACTATAATCTGATTTTAGAAATGAAAGATACAAAAAAAGAATATTGCATATACTGCAAAGAAGATGTTGGAGTTATTGTATCTAAGAATGAAGAACCTTTTATGATTTTTGCAATAAACGAGGCTAATATGACAGCAGCTTTTTGGGATTTTTTAAAAGGAGAAATTGAAAGTCAAAATTATTCAAAAGATAATACAGATAAAAAATTAACTGAGTACATAGAAAAAATCAAGCAGATCTAATTGCTTGATTTTTTAATGTAAAATGATTTATTATCTTCAGCTCTCATTGTAGCTAAAATTCCATCTAGATGGTCGTATTCATGTTGGAGTAGTTCAGATAGATCTCCTTCTAATTTCATTTCTTGCTCTATCCAATTTAGGTCTGTATATTTTATAATAGCTTTTTTATATCTTTTTACCTTAACAAAAAGATTAGGAAATGACATGCAGTCATCCATTACTTCCATCATTTCTTCATCTGGAAAACTTAGCTTTGGATTTATAAAGACAGTTGGTTTATCAATAAACATATAAATTAGCCTTT
>JAABRS010000165.1 GCA_011390775.1 Clostridia bacterium
TCAAAATTAATAGCAAAATCATAAAAATTCATTATAATATCCTCCCTTAATTTTTGTATCACTTAACTCTTATATTTAAATAAAATTTTAGTTTGGCAAAATACACAATAACCATAAAGATAATAAACTACGTAACTAGCTTCTATATTTCATGTTATATACTTACTCTCTATATATTTTTCTAAACGTTCACATTTATAAGTATTCTGATTAGTTAATTTTTGACATCTATCAAATATTTCATATGTCCTTGATATTCTTTCCTGACAAAAGTTCATATAAAAAATCGAGATTAAAGTTAATTCCTTTTAATCTCGATAAATTTACTTATTTTGTGCTAAGTTGCGCTAGATATTTCCATGCTTTACTGTATATACGCATTGGGAATTTACAATAAAAAAATATTAATATATTATCAAATTAATATCGCTAAAATGTCCAAAACTCATATAATTATATATTGATATGAATTATTGATCCATTTAAAATACAATCCATTTTTATTCTATTAGCGAATAAAATAACCGTCTTCCCATTGGCCTTCATATATTGTCCCATCAGGCATAATCGCTTTACCGTATCCATTTGGTTTGTTATTATCCCATTGTCCTTCATATACTTTCCCATCTGGCCATGTGTAAATACAATTGCCCCTTGGAATCCCATAACTCCAGTCACCTTCATATGTTGAGCCACTTGAATAATTCATCTTCCCATATCCATTAGCTTTTCCGTTTAACCAGTCACCTTCGTATATTGAACCATCTGGCCATGTTAGTTTTCCAAATCCACTATACTCATTGTCCTCCCACTCGCCTTCATAGGTTTTTCCATCTGGCCATGTTAGTTTTCCAAATCCACTATACTCATTGTCCTCCCATTCGCCTTCGTAGGTTTGCCCATCTGGCCATGTATAAGTACCTTTACCATGAACTTTTCCATACTTCCACTCACCTTCATATATTTCGCCATTTTCTAATTCAATTCTACTGAATCCATGCACATAATTTTCTTTCCATTCTCCTACTGTCAAAGCTTTTTTAGAATAATAAGTACCTTCTCCGTCATATTTACTATTCTTCCAATAACCGTCATAGAATTCTCCATCTGACCATGTTTGTATCCCTTTACCGCTCTTATCTCCATACTCAAAGTATCCTTCATATTTTTCACCATTTTGAAATTTTAACACTCCATAGCCATGAGGGATAATTCCCATTAACTCTCCTGTATAATTACCTCCCAAGAATGATACGGAATCTCCATTTTTAACTTTTACTGGATATTGGAGTTGACCATATGACCAAGATCCCTCTGTAGAACTTCCATTTGATTTTATCAATGTCCCTAATCCATTATATTGATTATTTTTCCATAAACCTATATATTTATTACCATTTTTAAAATTGATAATCCCATAACCATTTGCTTCATAATCATACGTTGAAGTGTTTAAAGAAGTTTCACCATAATATTTTCCTGTATCATTGTCTATAGTAATATTAATATAACGACTATTTTTAGGTAAGGGTAAGTTTTTATCCTCTCCAGTAAAATTGCCACGTACAAAATATCCATTTTCTACTTTTGTTAATTTTCCATCTTCAAAAGTTTCAAGTTTACCAACCCCAGAAAAGCTATCCATATAAAATTCTCCAACATAGTGTTGTTTAAAACTTTCCGGATAATGAAATGTATATTCTCCTTGTCCTTGCATGTATCCATCTACCCATTGGCCTATGTATTCAAGATCTGTACTTTCAAAAGTTCCGGTTCCGTGTTTTTTATCATTTTTCCAACTTCCCCTGTACTCATAATCTTCCTCTTTATAAATACCCGAGCCGTTCTTTTTATCATTTTCCCAATTTCCATTATATGTTGCTACTTCACCATCTTCCTTGTAAGTAGTAAAAATTCCATTTCCATGTCTTAACCCGTCTATCCATTCACCTTCATAAATATCTCCATTATCATATATCATAGTTCCAGTTCCATTTGGAATAGAATTCTTTAACTCACCTGTATATTTACCAATACTGTATTCTATTACATCTACATCTTGTACTTCATTATCATATGGTATTAAGTTTTTATTGTTATTATATGTAAATTCTTTACCCTTATTATTTTTGAGTATCCTGTTAATTATAACAATACATTGTTCTAAAGTAGCTTCTTGTTTAGGGGCAGATAAGTTATTTCCTATACCATTTAAAATATCGTTTTCTTTAGCTATATACATAGATTCTTTTGCCCAACTACTTATGTCTTTATCGTCCGAAAAAGTAAAATTATTTGGTTCTTTTAATGATATTTTCCCAAGATTCAAAGTTCTAATAATCATTGTTGCAAATTCTTCTCTTGTTAATATTTTATCAGGAGCAAATTGTTCATTTCCCACACCTGAAGTAATATTTACTGTTGATCCTTTAAGTGCCCAAGTATCAGAGGTATCATTATAATTTATGCTTTTATCTACAAGGATTTCTTGACCACTCATTATTTCAAATAGTCTTGTTGCAAAGTAAATAAATTCACCTCGGGTTATAGAATTCTGATAGTTATTAAACCTATTTGAATCAAAATATTTAGTCGCTTTTAGTTCCTCTATTTCCTTGGCTGCCCAGTTAGAAGGACCATCCGCATAAATTGTAGTTACAAATGTAATATTTAATAATAATAAAACTATTATTATGACTATATACTTTTTCATTTTTTTCTCCCTTATAGTAATGATTTCTAGATTTTTTATTATTTTTATTGTATTTATTCTATTGTTAAATATTATATAATACTTATGTCTTTGTATCTCCCCCTTATAAAATTATAATGAAATTTTGATTTTTAAAACTTATTAATATAGAAAATATTATATAGTGTTTTTATTATATTTACAATATGGAAATTCAAATTTTACAATATTATTCAAAGTTAAAAAATAATTTATTTAAAATAGAGACTATCTACTTCAAAAAAATTATAAAAATATTTTAAATTGTTAATAATATTTTTTTAAGAAACTATTTCCTATTCGTCTTTTTTTTGAATAAAAAAAGACCTTTCAGTCTACGAGTTTCTTCAGCTACACTAGTAAGTTACATCAACCAAATTATAAATTTGGATTGTTGACTGCATGCCCTATTTGTTCATCTGACCTACTAATAAATCAAAGATTTTCCCATTGCCGCTTCGCTATGGATAACAAGTCCTAATCATTTTAATGTTTTTTTATATGCCTAATTTGTCCTAACTTTAAAGCAATTTTGAGGCGAGAGTAATTTAATGGTATTTGTGATATTAATTGATAAATTCCATATTTTAATACCTTCTGTACTAACCCAGTCTAGATCTTAAAATGATGTCCATAAACAGCAGATAAAAACTAAAACGGTCCATGATGTTTCGTTATTCATGGCTCAATGTATGTTGACGTTTTAACACAAATAATAAATAAATTCCATATATTGTGTATAGTGTAGTTAGTATTGCTAGAACGAAAGTTCCTCTTTCGTTAAGGCTACTACTTGTCATTATTGCAAGGGTATCATATAAAAAGTGAAATGCTATTAATGGAATAATGTTATTAATTATAACGATAAGTAATGCAAGAATTAATCCTAACAGAAAAGCGTTTATTACTAGTAATAATACAGAAGTTAAATTTTTCCCTGCAAGTGCATGTCCCATATGTAGAATTCCAAAAAATGCAGAAGAAAAAATTATATAAAAAGCTGTGCTTTTAAATTTCAATACTTCTTTTATTATTCCTCTAAATATGGTTTCTTCAGTATATCCTACTAAAAATGCAAAAGTAATAATAATTAAGATATCCATTATTGTAAGTTCTGGATCAAAACCACCAAGTATAGGATTTACAAGTGCTATTAGAAGTAGTGGTATATAATATAGGACTTTCTTTGATTTTAATATCTCAAACTTTTGAAATCCAAATGTTGATAATGATTTGTGTTTATTTTTCATATAAATTGTAATAATAATTGCCATAAGTAAAAATGCAGCTCCTTGAGCAACTATTACTCCGATATCACTAAGCTTTAAAATCTGAGCAGTTGCAGATGCAACAGTTATAAAAAATATAAGCAATATGCCTAACAATATTGAAAATACTACTGGATATCTATCTGATATTCTTTCTTTCATACAGTTCCCTCCTTGTGCAATACATCTATATCTAGATTGTATTTTATTAT
>JAABRS010000166.1 GCA_011390775.1 Clostridia bacterium
TATCCAGTAAAATAGATACTTTAAAGGATATTTACCTACTTTTAGATAATTCTATTATTGAAAACCCGAATAATACATTAAAAGATGGTAATATAATAAAATCCGGATATAATGATGATTTGGATGAATTAATAAATATTTCTAAAAACGGAAAAGATTGGATTTTAAGTAAACAAAATGAAGAAAGGGAAAATACGGGAATCAAAAAGCTAAAAATTGGATATAATAAAGTTTTTGGATACTATATAGAAGTAACTAAATCTTATATTGATAAAGTACCGGAACACTATACTAGAAAACAAACTCTATCAAATAGTGAAAGGTATATTACTCCTGAACTAAAGGAAATGGAATCAAAAATTTTATCTGCTGAAGAAAAAATGAATAAACTTCAGTATGAAATATTCCTTGAAATAAGAGAAGAACTTAAAAACAATATAAAAAGAATGCAAAAGACTGCTCAATATATCTCTATGGTAGACGTATTAAACTCATTTTGTAAAATTAGCATGAAAAATAACTACATAAGACCTATAATTAATACTGAAGGATATATCGATGTAAAGGATGGCAGACATTGTGTAGTTGAAAATATGTTGAGAGATGAGAATTTCATACCTAACGATACTTTCTTAGACAAGGATAAAAACAGATTTGCCATTATAACCGGTCCAAATATGGCAGGTAAATCAACATATATGAGACAGGTAGCTTTAATTAGTATAATGGCTCATATTGGATGTTTTGTCCCTGCAGACAAGGCTGATATTTCTATTTTAGATAAAATATTTACCAGAGTCGGAGCTTCTGATAATCTATCACAAGGTCAAAGTACCTTTATGGTTGAGATGTCTGAGGTTTCTTACATACTTAAGAATGCTACAGAGAACAGCTTGATTATATTAGACGAAATAGGTAGAGGTACAAGTACCTATGACGGACTTAGCATAGCATGGTCTGTAACAGAATATATTGCCAAAGAACTAAAATCCAAGTGTATGTTTGCTACCCACTATCATGAATTATCAGAACTTGAAGATAAGATAGAAGGGGTAAATAACTATAAAATACTTATTAAAGAATCTGGTGAAGATATAATTTTCTTAAGAAAGGTGTCGAAAGGAAGTATAGATAAAAGCTACGGGATTGAAGTAGCGAGACTTGCTGGCTTGCCATACAGTGTTATTAATAATTCCTTTAGATTATTAAACAACTTAGAAGAAAACGACTTAAACAAAAACAATAAAAATTTAGGCATAACTGAAGAGAAAGTCATTAATGAAAAAGAACAGATTAATTTTTGGAACTTTAAGAACAAACATAAGGACTTCATAGAAGAAAATATTTTAAATATAAATATTAATAAAATTACTCCTATTGAAGCCTTAAATATATTAAATGAAATTGTAGAAAAATCCGAGGAACTGGGTGAATAAAATGATTAATAAATTAGATTCATTAACAGTAGATAAGATAGCAGCAGGAGAGGTCGTTGAAAGACCTCTCTCCGTAGTTAAGGAATTGATCGAGAACTCGATTGATGCTGATGCAAAGGAAATTATTGTTGAAATAAGAAAGGGCGGAAAAACCTACATAAGAGTAACGGATAACGGCAAAGGAATAAATAAAACGGAAATATCTAAAGCTCTTAAAAGACACTACACAAGCAAAATAAATAGAATTGATGATCTTGACTATCTTAAATCTTTAGGTTTTAGAGGTGAAGCCCTAGCCAGTATAAGTTCTGTTTCAAAAGTTGAAATAACAACAAAAGAAGCAGATGATGAATCTGGAATAAATATATTATATAAAAACAATCAAATTATATCTCAAAAAGAAGTTGGTTGTATTACCGGCACTACTATAATAGTAAGAGATTTATTTTTTAATTTACCTGTAAGAAAAAAATTCCTAGGCTCTGATATATCTGAAGGTAATAAAATTACAAATTTAATTACTAAAATGGCTTTACTTAATAAAGATATAACTTTTAAATTTATAAGAGATAGAAAAATTATATTTAACACTCCAAAAAATACTACATTAATTAACAAAATAACTACTTTATATGGAGAAGATTTTTCCGGTTCTTTAATGAAAATAGAAAATAGTAAAAACAATGATTATAATATCAAAGGATATATTAGCGATTTAAACTATTTTAGAGGCAATAGAAATCACCAGATGGTATTCGTCAACGACAGATACGTCAAAAGCCCTAAAATAGCAGAAATAGTGGAAGATAACTACAATACAGTTATTCCATCTAACAAATTTCCCGGCTTTATCCTATACATATATACAGATCCTAAAAATATAGACGTAAATATTCATCCTCAAAAATATGAAATAAAATTTAAGGATTTTAATAGTTTAAAGAATTCTTTAAATGAAATATTATCTGAGACATTAAATAGAAAGATTTTCTCAAAAAAATATAAAATAAAAGAAGATAAAGAAAAATTTCTAGATAATTTTTCTAAAAGCAACAGTAATCAAGACAACTCTATTAATATTGAAAAAAATATTGATGAAGATAAAGGTATAGATATAGATATAGATAATTTAGAATTAAATATTGATGAAAATTCAAATAGATTTAAAAAACAAGATAAAGAAATAGAATTTTTAGATTCTTCTGATAATCAAGAATTAAAAGAAGAAAGTATTTCAGAAAATTTAGACTTCTTTGAAAACAGCAGTGAGTATAAAGCTGATAAAAAGTTAATTAATTTTAATAATCTTCATTATATTGGATATATTTTTGATACTTATATTTTATTTCAAGACTTTAAGAAAAGAGTTCTTTATATATTAGATCAACATGCAGCACACGAGAGAATAAATTACGAAAAATATTTAGAAAAATATAATAATAGAAATATTAACACACAGGAAATCCTAGTACCAATAAAGGTAAGTCTTTCTTCTACAGAACATGATAAAGCAGTACAGAATAAACAATTATTTAAAGAATTTGGTATGGAGATTGAAAGTTTTGGAAGTAATACGGTTATTATAAGATCTCTTCCATCATTCTTAAAAAATACAGATTCTAAGCAGTTATTCTACAGTCTCTTAGAAGGATTGAATAATTTTGACAAAAGCAATATAGAAATAGATTCTTTAATAAAAAAAGCCTGTACAGACTCTGTAAAGTCTGGAGACATCCTTTCAAGAGAAGAAATTAAAGTTTTGATTGATAATTTATTGAAATGTGAAAAACCTTACACATGTCCTCATGGAAGACCGATAATAGTAGAATTAGATGAAAAAGATTTTAAAAAATTATTTAATAGAATTAAAAGCTAGAGGATGATATAAATGGAAAAAGATAAGTTAATAGTAGTACTTGGGCCAACATCAGTAGGAAAAACAAAGATTTCAGTAGATATAGCCAAAAATATTGATTCGGAAATTATTTCAACTGATTCTATGCAGATTTATAAAGAAATGGATATTGGTACAGCTAAAGTTACAGATAGTGAAAAAGAAGATATAAAACATCACATGATAGATTTAATTTATCCTGATGAGGAATTTACAGTTTATGATTATCAAAATTTATCTTTAGAACTTATAAAAAGCCTCTTAGATAATAATAAAGTACCAATACTAGTAGGAGGCAGTGGTTTATATATTAATTCAGTTCTCTACGACTTGGATTTTAATAAAGTATCATCAAATGAAGAAGTGAGAGATAAGTATTATAATCTTGAAAAAGAAAAAGGGAAGATGTATATCTACGACATGTTAAAGGAGAAGGATCCTGAAGCAGCTGAAAAAATACATCCTAATAATTTAAAAAGAGTAGTTCGAGCTTTAGAAGTACTGGAAATATCAGGTGAAAAATATTCTCAAAACAGTAATTTTAGAAAATATTCTGAAAAATATGATTTTATTATAATTGGCTTGGAAATGAATCGGGAATTACTGTATAATAGAATTAACAAGAGAGTAGACGAAATGATTGAAGAGGGCTTAATAAAAGAAGTAAAAGAACTTTATAATAAGGGTTATGACAAGTCATATCAATCAATGCAGGCAATAGGATATAAAGAGATT
>JAABRS010000167.1 GCA_011390775.1 Clostridia bacterium
TTCAATTAAATTGTTCCAGGCAATGTCTTTTTTGTCTTTCATAAAATCTTCAAGATAAATCGGAGGACCACTGGCAAGAACAATATCAGGATTTATTTTTAATATTTCTTTGACCGTCTCATTATCTAGAAATTGAATATCAGAAGCATGTAAAAATCTTATACCTTCCGCTTCTATACAGGTCATCATAACTGTACCTAAATGAGTTTCCTTCATACCGTGAGGAACTTCCTTGGGAAAAAACAAATTTTTATCTATTCTACCTTCGGCAATATCTATGTCGTGATTAAGCCCAAAAATTAAGGATTTTTCCCTGACTTTCATTCGACCATTTGAACCATCTTCTTTTTTGGCCCAGATGCTGCAGTCTTTTCCTATACTGCCTATTTCGCTTATCGATAGTTGATAAGGATTAGCATTCATTAAAGGTATATGGTCTCCATGAAAATGGCTAAATATAATTCCTGTTGAAGTTTCAATTTCTTTTATTATTTGCTTTCTAATAATGTCTCCAACAGCAATTTGAAGAGGATGAGGTTTTAAACCACTTCGAATATAACCTAAGGAAACTCCTGGATCAATGATTAATTTTCTTCTATCAAACTCAACGGTACAGCATAACCCTCTAACACCTAATGATTCAGTTCCAATTATTTTGATTTTCATCTAATCAACACCTAAAAACTATCTTTTTAACTCAAATACATAATCCCCAACTTCAATGCATCGTGCTTTAGCTATTTCAATATATTTATACTGTCTCTATTATCTTATTCAACTCATCTATAAGAATTTTATTGTCTTCTCTTTTTCCAATAGATATTCTGTAATGATTTCTTAACCAAGAATATGAAAGATCTTCAATTAATATTCCTCTACCCTTTAACTCTAAGGCAAGTTGTGGAATATTTGATTCTATTAAAATATAATTTGCCTTGCTTTCATATACCTTAAAATCTAATTCCTTCAATTTATCCGCAACATACTTTCTTTCTCCCTTCAATTTTAAAAGGCATTCATCAGAATATTCCCTATATTTTAAAGCTTCTAAAGAAGCACTCCATGAAGCCCTATTAATACTAATACTATTTCCAAAAACTTTTAGTAACTCATCACCACAAATACAGTATCCAACTCTAAGACCTGCCAAACCAAAAGATTTGTCCAAACTTCTGATGACCATTAGATTTTTGTATTTATCTACGAGATTTATCATGGTTTTTTTACCAAACTCGTAACCAGCTTCATCTATTATTACAATGTTATCTTTTTCTAATAATTTCTGAATTTGGCTGGGCTCTACTAAATATTTTCCCGTTGGATTATTTGGATAATCTATTAAGATAATATCTTTTTCAATATTTAAATCATCCCATATTATATTGAAATTCGGAGGAACAATTTGTATTCTTTTTAAACCCATTTTTAAATCTAAAGCAGTAGTAATGCTGCTATAAAAACACGGATTTAGCACATATAAATTTTTGTTTTGAGAGTTTTTGATCAATACTCTTTCAATTAAAAAATCAGTACCTGGCCCAAAAACTATTCTTTTTTTCTCTGTTCCACAGTATTTGGAAGCTTCTTCTTTTAACATATCAAGTTCTTTTGCACTTAAGTATTTATTCATATTATCCATATCTTTATAAACCCTATTGGTGACTTTATCTAAAGGTTTATATGGATTTTCATTAGAACGTAAATCTATCAAAACTTCACCTCCAGTAGAAGCATATCATTATAACCTATGATAACATCAATCAAACCTCCGTAAGATTTGTCTACTTCATAATCTCCAGAATCGATACGAAGATATTCTAGACTACCTACTTTATCGATAGTACTGACTATAATAGTATTCTCTTTACCTACGCTTTTTAATATTTTTGAAGAAATTTGTTTGCTTCCTCTTCCAAATATAAATCCATTTCCGCCTATAGGGGTAATTATTATTTTAACTTTTTGATATTCATCAATGATTTGAAGCATATCTTTTTCATTTATATCCCTTCCTATTAATTCTCCTTTAAAGACTGCATCTATACCCAAAAGAGTTTTATCAACATTCAACATATCAGTTATTTCTCTTACAGTTGTTCCTGGACCTAAAATATAAACGCTATCTTCCGTCATGTTGTCCAAAACATATTGTGCTACCTTTTGTTTTTCTTCTTTTACAGAGTGTTTAATATTTGAAGGAGATTTTTTTCCTTGTAAGAGGTGATTTAAGTTAGGTACTATTACAGTTCCATAGTATTTAGCTTCCAATCTGTTTTCTCTAAAAGCTTCTTCATCAATATCAAGGACTTCTTTTTCAATAAAATCATCTCCCATATTATTTATCATTTCTGCTGCTGCTCTTGGAGAAAAGGTAAATACTGAGCTAAACATTTTGACACCAGAAGGAACGGCTACTAATGGAATTTTAGTTCCAACAGCATCTAAAATATTTCTAGCTGTGCCATCACCACCAACAAAAATTAAAACATCTGCACCTTCATCTAAAATTTGTCTTGCTAATTTTTTTGTATCTTCATCAGTTGTTTTTGTGTTTGTTTTACCTATAATCTTGTAATCAAAATTAAAATCTTTAATATAATCTTCTCCCATGTTGCCTTGAGGGACTAGAAATTTTATATCTTGACGGGTTATTAAATTGAGTACTTCCCTTATTCTTACAGGAGTGATAGGTTCAGCTCCAAGTTCTAAAGCTTTATTATACATTTCTCCATCTGTTCCCTTGAGGCCTACATTGCCTCCCATCCCTGCAATAGGATTAACCAGCAATCCAATTTTCATGATTTAAATCATCTTCCTTTAAAATTATTAAACTTTCTAATTAAAGTATACTCCTGATAAAAACAAGTGTCAAAATGCAGAGATTATATAAAAACCTTATATCTTTAATATAAAAACAATAAAAAAGTACATAAAAGCTGAATTATTAATACTGCAACCGGTAGTTGCTAAATCTAAAAGTAGAGTTGGTTGCTTATTATCACTAAAAAATATAAAATACTTAATAACAAAAGAAAAGGAGTACACCTATGAGCATAGAAGAAAGCATTTACAATTTGAGAAAGAAGAATAATCTTTCACAAGGAGATTTGGCTTCAAAAATGGATGTATCAAGGCAATCTATTTCAAAATGGGAAACTGGACAATCTGTTCCAGATCTAAAAAACATAATAAAACTAAGTGAAATATTTGATGTAACGGTTGATGAAATAGTAAAAGACAAAAATATAAATAAAAGTAATGAAGAAAATAACGAATTAGAACACAACAGTAAAAGTTCTAAGCACCAAAGAAATAAAACCTTAGGATATATTTTTATGGCAGTTGGAGCTTTAATTTGTATAATATCTGTATTTTTAATACCTGCAGGAATTCTATTTGGAGTACCTTTTTTCATATTTGGAATTGAACTAGTATTATTGAAAAAATATGTTAAAATTGTTATTTCTTGGACAGCTCTTATATATATTTCAGTAATATTCAATCCTTGGATGACTTCAGTACCAGCATCAACTAAAGCTATTATTTATGCTATTAGATCGGGTTATTTTAATACCGCAAGCATACTTATTGGAGTTACCCAAAGGGTAATGGGAATTATATTATTGGTTATAACCATAAGAACTGTCAAAGCAAATAGAACTAAAAATAAAGAAAATAATATGTAATGTCAAATAAATTTAAAAAAAAGGAGAATTTAATTGACAAAGTGTCAGTAAAATGTTATATTGTATCTATATTGACAAAGTGTCAGTTAAAACTTTATAATTATAAAGGAGGTTTATAAATGCGTGAGGTAAAGAATCCAGAAGTTCGTAAAGCAGAAATAATGCAGGCTGCAAAAAAATTATTTTACGAAAAAGGATATTTAAATACAACAACACAGGATATTATTAAATCACTAAACATTTCTAGAGGATTATTATACTATCATTTTGATTCAAAGGAAGATATTTTGTTTTCTATTGTAGAAAAACATACTGAGCCCCTTATTTCAAAGTTTAATCTAATTACCAATAATAAAAAACTGACTGTTA
>JAABRS010000168.1 GCA_011390775.1 Clostridia bacterium
TTCCCAACATTATAGCTGAAATAGCTTCACATGCTCCTGCAGTTACAACTATTTCATTTTCAGGGTTGTAATCAAGCCCATGATCTTTTCTATATTTATCAGTGATAGCTTTACGAAGAGGAAAAATACCTGCTATTTCAGTGTAGTATACTATTCCTTCATCTAAAGCCTTTTTAGAAGCCTCTTTTGCTATCTTTGGCGAATCAAAATCCGGTCTCCCTATTTCCATATGTATTATTGGTTTACCCTCGGCTTCAAGCTTAAGAGCCTTTTGATACACATCGTATAAACCGCCTTTAAAACTAAATTTTTTACATCTTTCATTTGAACTTTTCATTATAATTACCTCATTTTTATTTATTTTTAATTTCATCTAATTCATATTTGACAAATATAAGTTTATATACTTCTTCTGCTTGTTTTTTTCTTTTTTCGATAGTTTTTAAAGCTTTTTTATTATCTTCATATAAGTATTTTTTGTTTTTAAATCTTTCATCAATTGATACAATTTCATCTTCTTTAACAAGTTTATCAGATAAAAATATAATTTCTTTTTCTGTGGGTATTTTGGGTATTTTCTTTAGTTCCATATGTTCAGAAACTATTCCAGATAATTTTTCATATCCCATAGATTTTAACCATCGAGAACCTACTTTTCCATGATTCACTTTTCCTTTTCCAATATCATGTAGAAGCCCTCCAGCTATTAATAGGTTTACATTTAATTTAACACCCTTCTTTTTTAGTTTTTCACATATATCTAAAGCTAAAGTCGTAACTTTTTGAGAATGTAATACAATATCCTCTTCTATTTTAAAGTATTTCTGAATTTTTTCACAAATTTCTACTGTTGGACAATTTTTATTTTCATTGTATTCTAAAATTTTAAAATAGTCTTTCGGTCTATCTGCATCCATTATTATCCCTGGATCAATGAATGATAATTTTCCACATTTTTCATTATTATTTTTTATTACACCTTGTATACCCATAGTCCCATCATGTTCTAGTATCCTTCTAAAAAATTCTTTCTTCAAAATAATAGGATGACCATCTTTTCCTTCATATACAGGTTGAATTAATTCAAAATTAGATATATTGATTTCATATATCATTTTTTTTAAAGTGAACTGTTGAACGAAAGGGCTGTCAGCTGGTGATATGAAAGTATAATCTATATCATCTGACAATTCCTTTAAACCTATACATACAGAATCATACATATGAGTTTTATCATAATCTCTATTATTAATTAAGCTTACATTTTTTCTTTTTAATGTTTTTTCGATATCTTCACTTCGATATCCAGTTACAACGACTATCTCTCCTACTCCTAATTGTTTATAGTTTTCAACAGTAGTTTCAATCATTGATTTACTACCTATAGAAAGCAAAGGTTTAAAATCTTTCATTCTTGAAGACATTCCCCCTGCAACAATTACTGCACCTATTTTTTTATTCCTCATTATTTGTCACCACTATTCTATTAATTTTAAGGGATCTACAAAAATTTCTACAAATCCTCCACAGACCATGCCATCATCCTCTGCTTCTTGTCCTGTCATATCAACTTCTACAAGTTTGCTTTTCCCATTCTTTATAGCAAATAAAGCTGTTTGCCTTATATCCGCTTCAACGCATCCTCCACCTATTGTTCCAATCATTTCTCCATTTTCCATCACTACCATTTTTGTGCCGACTCCTCTTGGTGCTGATCCTTTGCGAGATACTATTGTAATAAGTGCTTTCTGAATATCTTTATACTTTTCATCATCTATGGCTTTTAATAATTCATCAGAATATGTAGCTTGTACAGTTTTTTGATTTTTTACTTGTATTATTTCTGCAATAATTGCTACAGCTATTTCTTCAGGAGTTTGTGCTCCGATTTTTAATCCTATTGGAGTAAAAACTTCATCTAATTTTTCTTTTGATATTCCTGTTTCCTCCAAATGACTTATAACTTTTTTTACTCTTAATTTACTCCCTATCATACCTATATATGCATTTTCTTTTTGTATTATTTTTTCAAGACAGATTTGATCATATCGATGTCCTCTAGTAACAATTATGAAAAAGGTGTTTTTATCTCCTTCAATATTTTCTAACCCTTTATCAAAGGATTCACATATAATTTTATCTGCTCCAGCTTTAATTGCATTATTTGTAAAACTTAATCTATCATCAATAACTGTCACAGGTAAGTCAAGGAGTTTACACATATTAATTATTGCAATTGATATATGGCCGGCTCCACATATTACAATCCTTGATTGACTGCCAATAAACTCGTAATATATCTTTCCCTGTTCAGTGTTTACTACTTTGTTTATTTTATCTTTAGGTATATGAAAAATTATATCTTCCAAGTCATATAAATTATCACTTACGAAAATAGGTTTTTTGTTAGATAATATTATTTTTTCTCCAGCATTTTCACCTGAAATTATAGTTGCTAATAGGTTGTTATTTGTTTTATCTATTTGTTTTAATTTTTCTAAAAATTCCATTTTTCCTCCATTTGTTATACTATAACAGCACTCCCATGCAAGTCACAAATAGGAATTACATTAATATCTACTGTTTTATAAAAATCATCTACAGCCTTTTTTACATTTGGAAATTGTTGACTATTGTAATCGTGAACTATTATGCATCCTCCTTTACTTAGTCGAGGATAAAAATATTTAAGCCCATTAAGTGTTGGTAAATATAAATCTGTATCTAAACTTACAAGAGCATATTTATCTTCAATTTCATCAGCTGTTTCAGGAAAATATCCCTTACAAAATACTACTTTATCTTTAAATGGTAGTATCGCTTTTACTACTTCTATATTTGTATCTTTAAAATCATCTTTTTTTATTCTACTCTTTTCAAGTTTGTTCTCATAAAACAAATCTCTATCATCAAAGCCTTCAAAGGTATCAAATAAATAAAGTTTACGATCTTTAAATAGAATGTTTAGTTCCTTAGCAATATAACCTTTGTATACCCCTAATTCTGCTATACTTCCTTTAATTTCTTTTCTATTTATTTCATCGGCTAATAATCTTATTGTAGACAATCTTATATCAAATAATTCCCTTAAGGTATTTATATTTAATATTTTTTTCTTGTCAATTCCTATCTGAACAAGTTGATCATATATTTCTGATGCAGAATCTTTATTTAGAACGGATATTATTATCTTATCTGGTTTAATTTCTAATATTTTGTCCGGAGATATTACAGGTATACAATCAATGCTTTCTGGCAAATTATTATAATTATTATCAGCATAGGCAATTACTACCCACATACCATGGATTAGTTTTTTTATCATCTTACCACTTTGTCCTGCTCCAAATATCACAACTTTATTCATTATTACCCTCCTCTTCACTTGAAAAATTCTCCGTTTTTAATCCTATTTTTTCCACATCAAATATATTGCTTTTATATCTTAAAATGCTAATGCTCCCATATTCTAGTTTATATAAAAAACTTTCCTTTATACTAATATTCATTATATCGGATAAAATAGTTCTTATAACTCCTGCATGAGAAATTACAGCTATATTCCCTTTAGATTCATTTACAACTTTACTCAAAGCCTTTAAAGCTCTATCCTTACAAGCTGAGAGACTCTCTCCTTCTTCTATAATGTAGGTGTCAAATTTTTCCCCTCTCTCTTCGTACTCTTTAGGATATTTCTCTTTTATTTCATCAAAAGACATCCCATCCCATTTTCCTACATCTAATTCAGTAAAATTATCTACAATCTCACATTGGATATCTCCATTTGAAATGATTTCAGCGGTCTTTAATGCCCTTACTAGTGGGCTAGAGTATACAGCTTCTATATTTAATTTAGAAAGAAAATTTCTAAGATTTTCTGCTTGCTTTAATCCTTTATTACTTAAAGGAAGATCTTTTCTACCTAAACATATAGAAGATTTTTTTGGAAGGTCCGGTTCACAATGTCTTACTAAATAAATTTTTCTATTATTTTTCATATATACTCCGCATCGTTATTTTTTTATAAATATAACGCTTTTCAAAAGAATGTGATT
>JAABRS010000169.1 GCA_011390775.1 Clostridia bacterium
TTGCCAGTACTCAGGATTTAGAAGTAACAAGAAACGCTCAAAGCTACTCGAACAGTCGCTTCCTTTCCAATCGATATTCTATCTCTTGGGAAAGCTTTGCATGAGACCTGCCGATAATTGCTTCGCAATTAGGGCTAGGGCTTCATATTGCTCCACTACCGTTCAACTACCGTTCTAAGTTTCTCCACTCCATTCACCTTAGTATTCACAACAGTCCTGTAAGCAAGTCCCAGCTTATCAGCTATATCCTTCATTCCAATATTTTCAAAATAATACATCTTAAGAACCTGAGCCTCCCTTTCCGTAAGTACATTCATAATTTTTCTAAGATCATTACACTCAGTCTTTTTAGCAAAATCCCCTTCTATATCTACACTCTCGTCCACTAAAGTATCTATCATTTCCACACTACCTTCCCCTATATCTATTTGAGAATTCAAAGATATTTCAAACTCTTTAACCTTGCTTAAATTAAGATACAGATATCTAAGTTGAGCCTTTAAATAACCTAAAAAATAAACACCCTTATCTCTATCAAAGGTTTTAAGACACTCCAGCACCTTCAACTTACCTTCTTGGATCAAATCAT
Source organism: Clostridia bacterium (assembly GCA_011390775.1). Taxonomy (GTDB): domain Bacteria; phylum Bacillota; class Clostridia; order Tissierellales; family Dethiosulfatibacteraceae; genus UBA8670. The sequence goes on from JAABRS010000169.1 coordinate 590, forward strand.
CTCTATCCATATCACCGTAGTAGTACTTCTTTATACTGCTCTTAATCAAAGGCTCCACCATTTCAAGGAGCTTCACCTTGTTTTCTTCTCTACCATCAAAAGCACCTTCCAGTACCTTTTCAAATTCATCAACTGTGTTTTTCTTTTTGTTCAATTTTTTTCTCCCTGAGGAGAGGGCCCTTCCCTAATTATTTCCGGTAGGACAAATTTACATCACATCCCTCCAAAACAAAACCTTAGAAAAAGAACAGAATCTTTCAGAATATTTACTAAGTCCAAATAATTAATTAAAAATTCTTAAATGTTACCTCAAATATTCACAATAAAATCAAAAAACTAATTGAAATCGAACAAATGTTCTGTTAAAATTATAATTGCCCTGGTGAAAACACATACGGAGGAAATAAAATGAAAGAAAACAAAAGATACGACGAGGTAATAGCCTTGATACCAAAATATAAAGAAGATATTGGAAACTGTACTGAAATCATAAGAGAAAAAGAAGAAAGCTACATAACCAAAAAACCTGTAAATACCTGCCTGAAAAATATAGCAGATCACTACTGTGTAAATCTAAAGGCAAACAGAAAAGTCTACGGGGAAATCTTAGGGATAAAAAACAAAGTACCTATTGCCCTTTCAGACAAACACGTATTTATATTTTTCAAAGCAAGAAAGCCCATCTTCAAAAACGATGGCGCCAATGGATATGTAGATATCAACTATATTAAAGAAATATATGAAAATGACGAAAAAGTATGTATAGTACTTATAGATGGTAGAAAAATACAAGCAGAACAAGACCTCGTAACAATGAGGAAAAACTATACCTACGGAAAGATAGTCAAAATGGAACGAAGATAAACCATCGTTTCGCTACTACTTAACTATCGTTTTTTATCCTTTAAGTATTGACTCATAAAGTTATAAATGATAGACTTAGAACTGTATTTAAAATAATTACAAAAGTTAATGAGGGGTAAACAATGACAAGAGAAGAAAGATATTCAGAAGAAGAAATTGATTTAAGACAGCTGTTTAGCATTATAAGAAAAAGACTTGTGTGGATTATATCTATAACAATTTTTTTCATAATAACAAGTGCCTTAGTTAGTTTCTTTCTTTTAATACCAATATACCAGTCATCAACTACGTTGATGGTAAACAAGACTTTTTCTGAAAGTGAAATGCTAAACCAAATACAGATAAGTGATATAAACGTAAACATAAGACTTGCTGAAACCTATAGCGAGATTATAAAAAGCAGAAGAGTTGTATCTAAAGTTATAGAAGATATGGATCTAAATATGACCTATGAAGGACTTAGAAACATTACGGATGTATCCCTAGTTAGAGACACAGAATTTATTAAAATAAATGTACAGCATTCAAGTCCCCAAATGGCAACAAACATAGCCAATAAACTTGCTGAAGTATTTCAAGAAGAAGTACTGGAGATAATGAATGTAGACAATGTAAAAACCTTAGATCAAGCAGTGACACCAACAAATCCAATTAAACCCAATAAAATGATGAATATAGCTATAGCAGGAGTTCTGGGACTTATGATAAGCATAGGACTTGTATTTTTATTGGAGTTTCTAGATAAAACCATCAAAACCCCTGAGGAAGTAGAAAGATACTTGGGACTAAGCATAATAGGTGCAGTACCATTTAATGAAAAAGCCAAAAATAAAAGAGTTGTGACTTTTGAAGATCCTAAATCACCAGTAGCAGAAGCCTATAGAACCCTAAGGACAAATTTAAAATTTGCTTCTTTAGATAAAGAAATTAAATCTATAGTAGTTACCAGTACTATTGCAGGTGAAGGAAAAAGTATGACCATAAGTAATTTAGCTACTGCTATTGCTCAGACAGGTTCCAAAGTGTTGCTGGTTGATACAGATTTTAGAAAGCCAATGATTCATAAAATTGCCAGAAAACCCAACGCAGACGGACTTGCAGATGTACTTATAAATAAATCCGATTATAAAAATAGTGTTAAAGCATCTAGAACAAAAAACCTGGATCTGCTTTTTTCAGGGCTGATACCCCCAAATCCTTCAGAATTACTAGGATCTAAAAGCATGCTTCAGTTTATAGAAGAAGCTAAAAGAGATTACGACTACGTAATATTCGACACTCCACCGGTAGCTTTAGTAACAGATGCAGCTATATTAGCAAATGAAGTAGATGGAGTAATTTTAGTTACATCCTTTGGAATGGTAGACTATGATATTGCAAAAAGAGCTGTAGAGCTTTTGAAAAATGCAAATGCAAATATCTTAGGATCCGTATTAAACAAAATCCCTTTAAATAGGGGAGGATATTCTTACTACAAATATTATTCTGCATACTACGGAGAATACGAAAAGACAGGACGAAAAAGCAGGAAAAAAAGAGGGGATAAAAGTGATTGATATACACAATCATATAATTTGGGATGTAGATGACGGTGCGAAAACTATAGAAGATTCAATTGACATGGCAAAAATAGCATTAGAAGACGGAATCAAAAGGATAGTAGCAACACCACATTTTATGGAAGATTCATACCATGCAGATAAAGATAAAATTATAGAAAAAATAAAGATACTAAACAATACATTAAAAGAACAAAATATAGATGTAGAAGTTTTAAAGGGCAATGAAGCTTTTATCACAGTAGATATTGTAGAAAAAATTGAAAACAAGGATATATTAACCATAAACGACTCAAAGTATATCCTTGTAGAATTTCCATTAATGAATATACCTCAAAACTCTGAAAGAATAATAAACAATATAATGAAAAGAGGATACAGACCCATTATTGCCCATCCCGAGAGAATAAATTCAGTAGTAAACAACCCATCTATACTAATACCTTTTATAGAAATGGGATGTATCACTCAAATTACAAGCGGAAGTTTGCTGGGTTTATTCGGAGAAAAAATAAAAAAAACATCCGAAGAAATGGTAAGAAGAAACATGGTATATGTAATAAGTTCCGATGCTCACAATACAAGAAGCAGAAAACCCAAAATAAGTAGAGCCTACAGAAAAATATCCGAACTAACAGATGAAAAAAATGTAAAAGAGATGAAGAGAAGAGCTGTCCAAATTATATACGATAAAGATTTAGAGTATATAGAACCGGAAGTAAAAATGAAGAAAAAATCCTTTTTTTCACGGTTCTTCAAATAACTCACAAACACAAATATGTATTCTTTACATTAACAATTTAGTCATATATAATAAACACTAGTGATTTGTTTATAAAAAAAAATTAACAAAAATAGAAAGGCGGTAAAAAATGGGTAAAAAAGTTTTAAGTTTAACTTTGGTAATGGTTTTAATTTTAAGTTCATTTAGTTTTGCGTATGGAGCTAGTTATGAATATGCAGATAACTTCTCAAAAAATATTTTCGATGAAAATGAAGGACTTACAAGTGAAGAGAGAGACGTTTTAGGGA
>JAABRS010000170.1 GCA_011390775.1 Clostridia bacterium
AGAAACCGCTTATTATTTTTAATAAGCATAAGCTCTCAGGTTCGAAAACAGAGGTTGTAAGGCATAGCTTTACAGCCTTTTTTGTTTCAAAAATTTAAGGAGGGAGATATCAAAAATGGATGTAAGAAAAACAAATCTTTATGACGAACATAAGAAGTTAGGTGCTAAACTTATGGCCTACTCAGGATGGGAAATGCCTATAGAGTATAAAGGTATTAAAGAAGAACACAATGCAGTTAGAGAGAAGGCCGGTCTTTTCGATGTATCTCACATGGGAGAGGTTAAAGTAACGGGTAAACAGGCTGAAGATTTTGTTCAGTATTTAGTCACCAACGATGTAAAATCATTGAAAAATGAAAAAATATTCTACGCAATGATGTGCTATGAAAATGGTGGTATAGTTGACGACTTATTGGTGTATAAATATAATGATGATGATTTTTTGCTCGTTATTAATGCTGCCAATGTAGAAAAAGACTTTGACTGGATGAAATCAGTAAAAGAAAAAGGTAACTTTGACATATCACTGGAAAATATTTCCGGGGAAATATCAGAAGTTGCTTTACAGGGACCTAAAGCAGAAGAAATACTTCAAAAAATTGCAGATAAAGATTTAAAAAAGATTAAATTCTTCGAATTCTTCCCTGAAATCAAAATCAATGGTATTAAATGCATAGTATCAAGAAGTGGATATACCGGAGAAGATGGGTTCGAAATCTATACTGAAAATCAAAACATAGTTTCAATATGGACTAAGATATTAGAAGTAGGAGAAGATTACGGCATTCAACCTATAGGATTAGGTGCAAGAGATACTCTAAGATTTGAAGCTAACCTTCCTTTATACGGAAATGAGTTAGGTAAAGACATTACTCCAATAGAAGCTGGATATAACTTTGCAGTAAAATTAGATACAGATGATTTTTCAGGAAGAGATGCCCTTGTAAAACAGAAAGAAGAAGGACTGAAAAGAAAGATAGTAGGATTTGAGTTGCTTGATAGAGGAATTCCGAGACATGAATATCCAGTAGTCGATGGAGATGGTAAAGAAATCGGATTTGTTACTACAGGATATAAATCAATAACCTTAGGAAAATCTATAGGTCTAGCAATGGTTGATATTGACTATGCTAAACTTGATACAGAGATATATATTCAAATAAGAAAGAAACAGGCTAAAGCAAAAGTAATAAAAAGAAGTTTCTTAAAAAAGAACTATAAATAATTTACATAAATCAATAAAATATATGGAGGGTTTAAAATGAAAGTAATGGATAATTTATTCTACACGAAGGATCACGAATGGTTAAGAATCGAGGGAGAATTTGGATACGTTGGAATAGCCGACTATGCTCAAGATCAGTTGGGAAGTATCGTTTTTGTTGAACTTCCAGAGGAAGACGACGAGATTGCAGCAGGAGAAGCATTTGGCGCTATCGAATCAGTTAAAGCAGCAACAGACATTTATGCACCAGTTGATGGAACTGTTGTAGAGTGCAACTACGACTTAGAAGACGAACCTGAATTAATCAACGAAGATTGCTATGAAAACTGGATTATAAAAATAAAAATTGAAGATGAATCTCAAAAAGATGATTTAATGAATGCCGAGGAATATAAAGAGTATTTAGAAACTGTAGATGAGGAGGAATAATATGAAGCCTTATCTACCTATTACCCCTGAGGATAGGGAGCAGATGCTTAAAAAAATAGGTGTTGATAGTATTGAAGATTTATTTTGCGATGTTCCCGAACATATAAAATTAAAAGAAGAATTAAAAATTAACGATTCACTTTCTGAAATGGAAATAAGAAGAAGATTTGCAGAACTTGGAAAGAAAAATAAAAACATAGATGACTATACATGCTATCTTGGAGGAGGAGCTTACGATCACTATATTCCTTCAACTGTAGGACATATAGCTGGAAGATCTGAATTTTATACTTCATATACTCCTTACCAACCGGAAGTAAGTCAGGGTACTCTTCAGTATATTTTTGAATATCAGAGTATGCTTGCAGAACTTACAGGAATGGATGTAATGAATGCATCTATGTACGACGGAGCTACAGCAACAGCAGAAGCTGCGCTGATGGCTATACGAATTAAAAAGAAAAGAAATAAAATAATTGTATCTAAAACGGTAAATCCAGACACTATTGATGTATTGGAGACATACTGCCACTTTAGAGACATAGAATTAGAATACTTAGAAGAAAAGGATGGAGAAACAGATCCAGCTTCTTTAGAAAAAATCGATAAAGAAACAGCAGGAGTTATAATACAAAATCCAAATTTCTACGGTATTATAGAAGATGTGGCTCATATAGAAGAAGCAACTCATGAAAGCAAAAGCTTATTAATCATGAATGTTGACCCATCTACTCTAGGGATACTTGAAGCTCCCGGTAAACTGGGTGCCGACATAGTAGTAGGTGAAGGACAGTCTTTAGGTATTCCATTAAGCTACGGTGGACCATATGTAGGATTTATGGGAACAACAACTAAAAACATGAGAAAACTCCCTGGTAGAATTTGTGGAGAAACTGTAGATGAAGACGGTAAGAGAGGTTTTGTACTTACTCTTCAAGCTAGAGAACAACATATTAGAAGGGAAAAAGCAAACTCTAATATATGTTCGAATCAGAGTTTATATGCTCTTATGAATACAGTTTACTTATCTACTATGGGAATAGCAGGCATGAAAGAAGTTGGAAATCAATGTGTAAGTAAGGCATCCTATGCGTACAAAAAATTACTTGAAACTGATAAATTTGAAAAAGCTTTTGACAAACCTTTTTTTAAAGAATTTGTTGTAAAAAGCAAGGTGGATACTGAAAAAATAAACAAGGTACTTTTTGAAAATGGAATAATCGGACCTTTAGATTTAGGTAAAATTAACCTAGATATGAAAAACCATCTTATGTTCAGTATCACTGAAAAAAGAACTAAAGATGAAATTGACAAACTAGTAGAAATACTGAAAGGAGTAGAGTGATGAGAGATTATAATAAATTAATTATAGAATTGTCTAAAGAAGGCAGAAAAGCATATTCTATTCCTGAAAATGATGTAGAAACTGTAGACCCAGAAAAATATATACCAAAGAACGTACTTAGAAAAGAAGATCCTAAACTTCCGGAAGTATACGAAGTAGAAGTAATTAGACATTATACAAATCTATCAAATAAAAACTACGGAGTAGATACGGGATTTTATCCACTAGGTTCCTGCACAATGAAGTATAATCCAAAAATTAACGAAGATATGGCAAAACTTCCGAACTTTGCCAATATTCATCCAAGACAATCTGAAGAAACAGTACAGGGTTCATTAGAACTGATGTACGATCTTCAGGAGAAATTATGTGAAATCACTGGAAACGATGGATATACTCTACAACCGGCAGCAGGAGCTCATGGGGAACTTACAGGATTAATGATAATCAAAAAATATCATGAAGAAAGAAATGACACTAAAAGAACAAAAATTATAGTTCCGGATTCAGCTCACGGTACAAACCCTGCAAGTGCAACAGCTGTAGGCTATGATATTATAGAAATAAAATCTAGAAAAGACGGTTCTATCGATTTAGATGAACTAAAAGATGCCCTTAGCGATGAAGTAGCTGGACTTATGCTTACAAATCCATCTACATTAGGATTATTCGAAAGAAACATCTGTGAAATCTCGAAATTAGTTCACGAAGCAGGAGGATTAGTTTATTATGACGGAGCAAACCTAAACGCTATCATGGGTAAAACCCGTCCTGGAGATATGGGATTTGACATAGTACACCTTAATCTGCATAAAACTTTCTCTACACCACATGGTGGTGGTGGACCAGGAGCTGGACCGGTAGGAGTAAGAAAAGATCTTATTAAATATTTACCGGTACCGGTAGTAGCTAAAAAAGATGACAAGTACTATTTAAATTATGACAAACCATTATCAATAGGTAGACTTATGGGCTTTTATGGAAACTTTGGAGTACTTCTAAAAGCTTA
>JAABRS010000171.1 GCA_011390775.1 Clostridia bacterium
GTATAATCTTCTTCTTTACCAATACCAGCTTTTCTCAAAACTATATCTAATTGTTTCTCTACAGTTTCAACTCCTTCTAAGTTTGGAAGTAAAACTCCTTTTCTTAAACCTTTAGTAACTATAACACCGTATATTTTAGGATTTAACTTGCTTATACTCTTTATTTCTTCTGGCTCTTCAAGGACATCAACGCTATAGTTCAGTTCATCAAGTTCTTCTTCTTTTACAGGATAAAATCTTGGATCTCTAAAGGCCGCACTTACTGCATTTTCAATAATTTCTTTTCCTAAAGATTCCTTAGTAGGAAAAATAGTACCTATACATCCTCTTAAATCTCCATCTTTTTTTAATGAAACAAAGGTTCCTGCTTTTTTATTATAAAAATCATCTTTGTTTAAATCTTCAGGTAGTTTTAATTTTTCCCCTGTATTTAAGAAAGTTTTTATACTTAATTTAGCTAATTTCACATATTCATCTACTACATCTATTTTAACACATCCATAACCTACTCCAAAAGGTCCTTCATAGGAATAAACTTCCGTTTCAATTTCTAGATCATCAAAAACTCCTAAAGCAGTCTGAATAGATCTAAGTCCGCATTCTCCTGCTTCTTCAGCTAGATTTTTATCAAAATTAACTATCTCCTGAGATTTATTTTCTTTTAATAGTTTAATAAGGTGTCTATCGAATTTTTCTCCTTTTGGAGAATATCCACTGTATGATTCTCTAGTTAATCTATGGGATAAATCTCCACTAGCTATTACTACAATTTCTCTATCTAATAGTTCTGATGCTTTTTGTATCAATTTCCCAAATTCAAACAACTTTTCTCCAGAAAATAATGCATAATTTATATGAACAAGTTTAAAATCCTTATATTTTTTTCTAATAAAATATAAGGGGACTAATACTCCATGATCCAGCTCATGGTTTATATTATATCTATCAACTGCTTCTTTGCTAAAAGTATATGTTTCAATATTGTTTTCTTCTGCTAAGGATGAAATTTTGTTTGCAAGTTTTAAATCGTTATTTACTGAAATTTCTAATTTTCCATTACCAAATTGATGAAAGTTACCATATAGGTTTTCATTTAAATTAATTGATACAGCATTTCTAAAAAAGTTCCCATGAGGAGTTATTATTACTATTGTTTCGGGTTTTTGTTTTTTTATATCTTCTCCTATTTTATTCATAGAGTCTACAGTTTTTTGGGATTTTTTTTCTTCTCCTTTACCTATTTCTTCTATTAAAATAGGTGCATGTGGCATTAAGTATCCTCCAATTATATTATTCATCTTATCAACCTCCATGTTTATTATATACCCAATTTACAAAAAAATAAAAATACACTTTAGAGCTAAAGTGTATTAAGTCTATTATTTAAAGCTAATAATATCTATAAATCTTTTATTATGTAAAAGTTTACTAAATACAAAAACTCCTACTATTGTTACTACTACGAATTCTCCTGCTGCTACGTAAATCATACTTGGAATTAAAGGCAAATTGTATACAAGATTTAATTCTATACCTATTATAATTCCATTAAAAATTACAGGTCCAAAACTTGATGCAAATAACGCCTTTATATTATTTCCAAAATTATTACTAATTTTTATGATGAACATCAAGGCTAAAAAGGTAGCAGATGTACCAAATATAACGTCTACTAAACCCATGGGTCCAAAAAAGTTTGCTATAGCACAACCTATAGTTAAACCTAGCCAATATTTACTATCAATAAAAGCAAACAAAACTAATATCTCTGATATTCTAAATTGAATTTGACCGTAACTAATTGGCTGAAATACAAAAGTTACTGCAACATATAAAGCTGCTATCATAGCACTTTTTACTAAATAATCTGTTTTTATTTTTGACATAAAAAACTCCTTTGCATAAATTAATTTTGCTCTTGGAGTACCATATACAAGATAATTCTTGTTTTTTTAAGTGGGTACCAAGAAAACACTTCTTTAAATTACTTAGATATAGTATCAGTATTGAAACTATATTGCAAGGCTTATGAATAAAAATTAAAAGTTATTATTGAATTAAACAACGAGCCTTGTTATCAAGACTCGTCGTTTTTAAAATTATAATATTATTTTTAGTTTAATTATTTTGCCTTACCTACGTCTTTAAGATAGTACTTTTCAGAAGAGAAGTATTCTTTAGTTAATTCTCGTACCTCTCCGTGTAATAAGAATAGAGCTAGCATATTCGGGAATATAATCATTGCTAACATTATATCAAGGAAAATCCATAATGTTTTAGCTCCACCTATTGCTCCAACAAATATAGAAGCAAGATATACATATCTCATAACTTTTGAGAATTTAAGTCCAAATAAGAATTCTGCCTGCTTCTCACCGTAGAATATAATAACTATTAGTGTAGAAACAACGAACAATAGTAATGATAATGTAACTACCGTTCCCCCAATAGGACCGTAAAATTCTGTAAAGGCTGCTGCTGGTAATCCTGATGGATTATCCATAGCTCCTGGTGCATTCCATACTCCTGATGAAAGTACAACAAATGCTGTTGTTGAACATATAATAATTGTATCAACTATGATTTCAAACATTCCCCAGAATCCCTGTCTTACTGCATGGTCGTTTGTTGCTGAAGAGTGAGCCATCGGAGCTGTACCCATACCTGCTTCGTTTGAGTAAACACCTCTTGCAACTCCCCATCTAACTGATGCTGCAACTACAGAACCTGCGAATCCACCAACTGCTGACATTGGTCTAAATGCATAACCAAAGATTAATCCTAATACTCTAGGTACTTCTGCAATGTTTACTATTACTATAACCATTGCACCTATAAAGTATGCTAATGCCATAAATGGAACTAGTTTTTCTGTAACTTTTGCTATTCTAGTGATTCCACCAATAACAACTAGTCCAACTAATACTAATGTAACTCCACCTGTAATAGCTGGGTTCAAATTGAATGCTTCAAGTGCTGAAGCTGAAACTGAGTTTGCCTGAACCATAATACTTGGAACTAATTCGATCATTAATACAAATGAGAAGAAGATTCCTAACCATTTCATGTTTAGACCTTTTTCCATGTAGTACATAGGTCCACCAACATACTCGCCTTCTTCGTTCTTTTCTCTGTATTTGAATCCAAGTACGATTTCAACGAATTTTGAGCCCATTCCCATGAATGCCATTACCCACATCCAGAAAACTGCACCAGGTCCACCAAACATAATTGCTGCTGGTACACCTATAATGTTTGAAGCTCCAACTGTTGATGCTAATGCTGCTGTTGCTGCTGCGAATGGAGATACTTCTCCTTCTTCAACCTTAGTGAACATTTTTCCAAAAGTTTGCTTAATAATATATGGAAAATACCTAACTTGGAAAAATCCCAATCTAGCTGATAAGAAGAATCCACCAAGACCTAATGTTAAAAGCATTGGTAACCCCCATACCCATCCTGTTGCGGCGTTTACGAGTTCAATAAATCTGTCCATTTTTTCCTCCTTTAAAATTATTTATTTATCTCAAATGCCAAAGGCATTTAAAATCACTTTGATAGTAAATATTCAATTGTATGCTTAGTTAAAGCAGGAGTTTTCTCAAAAACATCTTCTTCTAAAACTCTTTCAGTAAATTTATGATAATCCTTACCCCAAGGTCCTATGTTTACTATAGGTGCCGATACCTCTTTAAGATCTTCAAAAGGTATGCTGTAGGTTTTACCCCAGTGAGGCATATTAGGACTGATATAAGGAATAACTTCTTCGCTATCATTTAGTGCTACATAGCTTAAGTCTGATATACCCATAAAATAGTGCTTTCTTACATATTCTTCATCTAATTCTTCTTTAGCATATTTTATAATTTCTTTATTAAGATTCTTAACATCTTCCTGTATATTATCAAAATCTAAGTTTGCAATATGTGGATAAAATGGTGGTGTGAAAGCTATT